>NZ_JAUBRO010000082.1:0-18363 GCF_036701945.1 Microcoleus sp. MON1_C1
TTTGCTCAACAATAGCTCAAAGCTACTATTCTGCTTTTTTAAGCATTTATACTTATTGCAAAAGTGACACGCTCCCGGTAATAAATATCTAGAGGCTATGCCTCGATTGAAAAGTAGTAGAAAATATAAGCTTTTACCGCCGGCTTAATGGCCCTGAAAAAAATCCATTTTATTGACTTATTCTCAGGAATAGGCGCCATGAGATTAGCGTTTGAATCCGCCGCTTGTTCCTTGAATTTGGAAACGGAATGCCTCTTAAGCAGCGAAATCAATCCCGATGCTCAGTTAGTTTACCAGTACCGGGTAGGCGACTAATTGGCTATCGTGGTGGCAATTCTCTTCCTTCTTGGGAACTGGGTTTGCGAGGCGAGTGCAGTTTAGAAGAAATTGAGTTGATGAAGAGTTTTATATTGAAAAGGCGAAATAAAGAATTTGGGCCTGACCCAGATGATAAGCTATTAACTAAAGAGCAAATAGCTACTTTTTTTGCTCATCCCAATCTGGATAAAATTCTCGATTCTTTGGTAACAAAAAAGTACCTGCAAGGGAACATCGCAATTCTCCTTTTCGGAAACTCCTTTTAATATAACCTGAAGTAATGTGCGCCATCAGCACCATAGTTTTGGGCGAGCAGGATGCCCGCCCGACAAGAAACGCAACAGGTAGACAATTAAGTAAGGTGCGCCATCAGCACCCTACGAATTAATCCAATTAGCTTTGGGCTACAGGTTCCTTAGCCAAAAACTTCTCTAATTCCGTCAAAGCATCGGCATCAACTTTAGTCTGCATCGGACAGAACTTAGGCCCGCACATTGAACAGAATTCAGCAGTTTTGTAGATATCCGCCGGCAAAGTTTCGTCGTGATATTCTTTTGCCCGTTCTGGATCTAATGACAGCTCAAATTGACGGTTCCAATCGAAATTGTAACGCGCTTTCGAGAGTTCGTCATCGCGATCGCGCGCACCCGGACGCCGGCGCGCAATATCTGCAGCGTGAGCCGCGATTTTGTAAGCAATCAGCCCGTTTCGGACATCCTCAGCATCCGGCAATCCTAAGTGTTCCTTCGGTGTCACGTAACACAGCATTGCAGTACCGTACCAACCAGCCATCGCCGCCCCAATTGCTGAGGTAATGTGGTCGTATCCAGGCGCAATATCAGTCACCAACGGCCCCAAAACATAGAAGGGTGCTTCGGAACATTCCTCCATTTGTTTCTTGACATTAAACTCAATTTGATCCATCGGCACGTGACCGGGGCCTTCCACCATTACCTGCACGTCATGTTCCCAAGCTTTGCGAGTTAATTGTCCCAAAGTTTTGAGTTCAGCTAATTGAGCTTCATCCGACGCATCGTGAGTGCAACCGGGGCGCAGAGAATCTCCCAAACTAAACGAAACATCGTATTTTTTGAAGATTTCAATGATGTCGTTAAAGTGAGTGTAGAGAGGATTTTGTTTGTGGTGATGCAGCATCCACCGCGCCAAAATTCCGCCACCGCGAGAGACAATTCCAGTTAGCCGATTTTTTACCAACGGCAAATGCTCGATCAAAATTCCGGCGTGAATTGTTTGGTAATCAACACCTTGTTGAGCGTGTTTGTCAATGATGTGAAGAAAGTCATTGGGCGTCAGACTTTCCATATTACCGTGAACGCTTTCTAGTGCTTGGTAAATTGGTACAGTACCGATCGGCACCGGTGAAGCTTTGATAATCGTAGTGCGAATTTCATCCAAATTGCCGCCGCCGGTGGACAAGTCCATCACGGTATCAGCGCCGTATTTCACTGCTAATTTAAGCTTGTCAACTTCTTCTTCCATATTGGAAGAGTTGGGAGATGCACCGATATTAGCATTGACTTTGCATTTAGAGGCAATGCCGATCGCCATCGGTTCTAAATTCGTGTGATTGATATTAGCGGGAATAATCATCCGTCCCCGCGCTACTTCGGCGCGGATAAGTTCTGGCGGGAGATTTTCTCGCTTAGCAACAAAGTGCATTTCCTCAGTAATTACACCTTGGCGGGCGTAGTGCATCTGAGATACATTGGTGTGCCCCTGACGCTTAGCGATCCATTCGGTACGCATATTTAATTTCCTTGATAAACAGCTTCCCTCCGCTGGTATTACCCAGACTCAGGTTCTAAGGGTGTTTTCTCAGCCCGGATATTCGGGCACCCCTAGCTAAGCTGTTGATTGTATCACCGATTTCTGTGCGCGAAGCCAGCAACTAAGGAAATCTTAATATTGGGATATAGATGAGGGGAGCGAGCGCCCTTTTGGGGCTTCTGATATTTCTGCTGTTTAAAAAGTGCGTAAAGCGAAGCTATCTTCCCGCAGGGGTTCCCAAAGGGTAGGGAATCGCACCCTATTTAACAACCTAAAAACTATCACACCTCATCAGGATTAATCCCCATTTCGCGCAATTTTGCTGCTAGGCGATCGGCGCGTTGTTTTTCTTCCTCCGCGCGAAGGCTTTCTTGTTGTGCGCGAAGGCTTTCTCGTTCTGCCCGCAGGTGTTCTTCTGCCGCACGTTCCTCTCCAATTAACAGCAAATTTCCTTCACTATCCCACCAACGCAACCAAGGTAAATTCATCTCATCATATTCACCTTGCCAAATTCCCAACTCAACTCCAAGCTGAGGAATCGGATAGCGACCGCGCTCATTTACACTCATGCGCTGATAGCAATTGTCTTCTAAGTGATACATTTCTACAGCAGCTTTTTTCACTTCATAAATGCCGTAGTAAGGCACGCGAATCGCCTGTTCGTAAACCCAAAATTTTCCCACCTTTTGTTCTTCGGCTTGACCGGGTTCGGGCGGCGGCGTTCTATCTCGCTCTTATGCACCGTTGCCCGACACAAATTCCAAAACAATCAGCGGTGCAACGTATTCTTTCCACAATACATAAGAACGTCGCACTTCACCATTTAATAGTGGGGGAACATTCGGCACATAAAACCAATCGGGCGCTTCGGCACCGCGTTCGAGAGGGTCAGTTAAACGCCAATAAATCCCACAATCTTGACCGATGCGATAGCGTCCGTCAGGATGAATTCGTTGCAAAATGGGTCGGAGTGAATCAGTGAGAATAATGCTTTGAGGAAGTTCTTGAAAGTTTTTCACAAAAGTACCATCGGACTCTGGCAGTTCAGTGTGGTCTGGGAGATGGGTGACGTCCAATTCAAATGATTTGGCAATAGTCATAACACTTGCGCTGATTTGAGGAATTAAACTTATTATAGTAAAACGTAGAAGCGAAATTTGGCGAATTCAAATCACTCCCTAAATTAGTAAAGTTTAATAAGAAAAAAAAAATCTATTAACCCAATATAAAATCAACGCTCACTTCCAATTCGGGAAAAGCCAGCGGCGCGGCTTGTTGACCCCGCCAAAACTTGAGCATTAAACTATAACCGTTCGGGCCGGGCTGACGGTAGACTTCCAAACAATTTTCAACTAAATCTACTAGCCAAACTTCCTGAATTAGCGATCGAGCGTAAATGGATACTTTCACATCTCTGTCATAATCAACCGTACTATCTGAAACTTCAACTAACAGCAAAACTTCAGACGGTACTGGATGGGCTGTGGCGTAGTAGTCAGCGCGAGGTTGCAGCAATACAACATCCGGTTGAGGTTCAGTGCGCTCAGTCAACTGGATAGGGTCTTGGACGCCCAGAGTGGCCCGATCTTCTGGAATGAGGCTGAAGCGCCTGGTAAGACGCTTAACAGAACTTGCGTGACGAGTACCAATTGCAGCCATTTTAACAATCTCTCCTTCTATGAGTTCTACCCGATCGCCCTCGGAGAGAATACCAGCCTCAGTCATCAAATGATATTCTTTTACTGTAAATAACCGTTTTTGAAGCTGAACAGACATATAACTATTCTCCTCGTTTGCAGCTTACCTAAATTTACCATAAAAAAAACCGCCCCAAACGGAGCGGAAAAAAGAGGAAAAACTTAGATGACAAACCGTAGACAAAAAGCATTTAAATGTCCGCTATCAAGTCGGTTTAAATACTCTCAATAACTGTAGGGATGGTTCATCGCCAACTATTAATACAGTTGAATTTGAGTGCTGTTGCAAAAGTTTAGCTCGATATACAGGCAAAATATTCTCATCCATTGCCAACTTAAAACTAGAGCTTGCCTCCCGATTCCCTGACACTTAGGAATTTTGAAGAACCGGATTTTGACTGAGTTTAAGTCTCTTTTTCCCCGGATTCAATTTTGTCTGTATCGTGCTTTAATTCTGATACAATTGCGCCTCGATCACGCCAAGCTTCGGCATTTTCGGGTTTGATGGCAATAGCTCGATCGTAAGCTGCCATTGCTTCCTCATAGCGCTTTAATTCAGACAAGACTATCCCCAGATGACGCCAAGCATCGTAGGAGTCTGGCTTAATAGCAATCGCTTTCTCATAAGCTGCGATCGATTCTTCATGGCGCTGCAATTTTGCCAAAGATTCGCCTTTACCAAACCAAGCTTCGTAACACTCGGAATTAAGGGTAATTGCTGATTCGTAAGAGGCAATTGCTGCTTCGTGCTGCGACAGTTTGTCGAAAGCTGCGCCTCGGTTGTGCCACACTTCAAAATCCTGCGGTTTAAGGGCTATTGCTTTGTCGTAGGATTCGATCGATTCTTGATATCGCTGCATTTTTCCAAACACAGCGGCTTTATTGTACCAAACTTCGTATTTATCGGGCCGGATGCCGATCGCCCGATCGTAAGAATCAATAGCATCACTGTAGCGGAGCAGTCTCCACAACATATTGCCTCGATTGTACCAAGTTTCATATCTCTTGGGATTGAGTTCAAGAGCGCGATCGTAAGAATCAACTGCTGCTGCGTACTGCTGTACTCTGGCCAGCATCGCACCTCGGTTGTGCCAAATTTCGCTGTCGGTTGCTTTGATAGCGAGGGCGCGATCGTAACTGGCGATCGCTTCTTCGTAATGCTGCAATTGACCCAACAAAGCCGCTATACTGTGCCAACAACCGTATTTTCTAGATTCGCTCAAACTTGCTCGCTCGTAACAGGCGATCGCCTCTTCGTACCTGTGCATTTTTCCCAGCAAGTACGCTTTATTATACCACACTTCGTAGTTATCTGGTTTAATCGATAGTGCTTGGTCGTAAGAGGCGAGTGCTTCTTCCGGGCGCTGCAATCTTATTAACACATTTCCGCGCCAATACCAAGCCTCATCCAAATTTTTATTCGCTAAAATAGCTTTTTCCAAGCAGCCTAATGCCTCATCATAATTTCCTTGAAAATAAAGTCCTTCGGCTTGCTTGATATAATCGTCACCAATCAACTTTTCGTCGCTAGCAGGTGCCGTTTGCGAATTTTGGGAAGTGTTTAAAGGCGGTTGAGGTGCGACTTTGAGAGCTTCTTTGGCAACAACTGCGGGAACTTGGGAAATTTCTTGAACAATTTGAGATTTTTTCTCGTCAACTTCTGTCCGCAAAACTTGCAGGTGCATGATAAATTGAGATTTGAGAGTCTCAATTTGCTCGACGGAAGATTTGGAAAGTTCAGTTTCTCTAGTTAAAAAATCAATAGATTGTTTAGCTGCTGTCATTTGCGCTTCTAATTCATTCCTCAACTTTTGAGTCAGTTGGCTAGAATTTATGAGTTCTGATTCCAATACACCAATGCCTTGCAATCGTTTATTGGCATCCGCAACCAAGTGTTTGATGATCAGCCGTCGCATCATCCAAAAAAAGGCAATTGTCACTGGTGGAAATACAGTACCAAGAATTAGTAAAATATTGAGCAAAGTTATGGTACTATTAAAACCGTATCCAGATTCTGAACTGCCACTAGACGGGGAGATAAAAGCGACAACCTCGCGAACTTGAGGATTGCTCTCAACCCCAGTTTCGATTAATTTAGCCAGCCAAGTTTCTTGTAAAGATTTTGTTAGTTCATCGCCGGATGCAGCAGGAGTATTCGCCTTGGTTTTTGCACTAGCAGATAAATCGGGTTGAGCGGCCGCTACCAGCAAACCAGTGGGCGATTTTACAGCAATTCGCGGGGAAAATTGTTCGTGGGCGATCGTCTCAGGCTCGCTAATTGACTCAGCCCGACGGGATAGGGTAGTATTTAGGAAAAATTGTTCGTGAGCGATCGTCTCAGGCTCGCTAATTGACTCAGCCCGACGGGATAGGGTAGTATTTGGAGAAAATTGTTCGTGGGCGATCGTCTCAGGCTCACTAATTGACTCAGCCGGACGCGATTCAGTATTATTTACGGCATCAACAAAGTTGCTAGCTTGCGGTGTCTGAGGAGAAATAGGAGGTGCAGCAGGATTGGTGCTAGTATTAGCAGTTAAATTGTGGGATGCAAGGGCAGCCAGAGTCAGGAGAGCTACATTTGAGACGCGCATAAACGTCAACTCATTTAGGAGAAATTGGTGCTTGGTTGTCAGCGATCGGACGATCGACCTCATCGTCTCAGCAGTTAGAATAGCTGACATGAGGAATGCTGACTTACTATCTCCAAAATACGCGCGAAGTCTGACTTTTCAGGAAAACTGCCAGTAATTCTGGCTGTGTAACTTTGATGAAAGAATATATTCTCGCGCCTCATGCGGTTGGATAACTCTCGGAATCTATCATTAGGCTGGTAGGGGTGGCTTCACCAATCTGCACAATTAGCCACCTATCCCGGTGAACCCGCCCCAGCCGACCCGATTTTTAACTCTAAACGCCAGCTAAAACCGCTTCCGGCTGCTGATGTTCAACCGCCACTTCTTCTAAATCAGCGCCGAAAATTTCACAGCTATTATTCGGACTTTCAATCAGCTTAATCTTGTGCAACTCTGCGCCCAATTCCCGAACGGGCGCAAGCAACAATTGCCCGATCCGAACAGCAATATTCTCCGCAGTCGGCACAACGTTCTCAAAATAAGCAATATCCTTATTTAAAAAAGTGTGATCGAAAGGTTCAACAACATAATCGTCAACGGCTTTTTGCAAAGCTCCCAAATCAGCAATCATGCCAGTCCGCGCATCAATTTCTCCTTTAACTGTCACCTCTAAATGATAATTGTGACCGTGACCGTTGGGACGAGCACATTTGCCGTAAATTTCCGAGTTTTCTTCAAAGCTCAAATCGGGACGAGCCAACCGATGGGCCGCACTAAAATGAGTGGACAAAGTTAGATAAGCTTCCATTCCGTTTCCTAAATATTCAGCCCAAAGTTCGGGATGTTCAAACAATTGAATTTTACTCACAGGCAAATGAGGGGCTAGCCGCAGCCAAATTTGCCGTGCTATGTTTTCGGTAGTTGGCAGAGTCTGCTCAAATTCCGGCCACGCTTCGTTAAGGTAGGAAAAATCGAGATCCTTGATAACTTCCCGCTTGATGACGTGCTTGACATCAGACAGGTTGAGCACCATGCCGTACTCGTCGAGTTCGCCTATCATGGAAACGTAAAGGACGTAATTGTGTCCGTGTCCCGGTGCGCGGGCAGTTGGGCCAAACCGCTCAAAGTTCTCGGCTTCGCTTAACTCCGGCAGCCAGTACCGGTGACTCGCCGAAAACTGTGCCCGACGATTGATGATGCACTGCATAAAAGTCAAGTAGTGTAAGCTTGTTAAGTTCTGTAAAGGACTTACTTCTTAAGGATAAACTAATTTTTGCTGGAATTTTTCGATTATTTGAGGGTGCTGTAAATGAATTTCTATCAATTTTCCAAATATTGGCAACAAGTCGCTCGATCGCGCCGCAGGGCCCTTTTTACGCCACAACACAGATATCCGGCAGAAAATACCGCTACAAAACCGTTTTTCGCCACCAGTTACTAACCCATCAGTTACCAGCCTTTGAGAAAGTGCGTGAAGCGGATCTATCCCGTTCGCGAAGCGTTCCCGAAGGGTAGGGAATCGACCTTTTTTGCAACACAGGGCACTCCACCGTTCGAGTTTTTCGCCTAAGCTCTGCAATAGTTAGCAGTTTGCGGTTCAATTGCGCTCAAAACTAATCACCAATTACCCATTACCAAATATTAATGAATTGGATTACTGTACGAGCCGATCGCTTTTTTGAACATTTCTGGGGTGCGATGACAACCCCGCTATTCTATATCGGGGACACTCATCTGTCCATCAGTGCGATCGTCAAACTGATAATCTTAGCTATATTTGCCTTCATTATAGCTAAGATTATCAGTGAAGGAATCAAGCGCAGCCTGCTAGTTCGGATGGGATTGGATCGCGGCAGTCGAGAAGCAATTTCTACGATCATTAGCTATATTTTAGCCACTATTGGCTGTATATTCGTCCTGCAAGGTTCCGGCATCAACCTCACTTCTCTCACCGTCTTAGCTGGGGTTGTCGGCATTGGTTTCGGCTTCGGCTTGCAAAATCTCGCCAGCAACTTTATCAGCGGTCTCACCCTGCTCTTCGAGCACCAAATTAGAGTCGGAGACTTTATTGAAATAGACAAGTTATTAGGAACAGTAGAAACAATTTCGATTCGCTCTACAATTATTAAAACAATTGACGGTCTATTTGTAATCATACCAAATATTAAGTTTGTCGAAACTAACATTATTAACTGGAGTTACAGAGACCCCCGATGTCGCCTCCACATCCCCGTGGGCGTTGCTTACGGATCTGACCCAGTAATAGTTACGGAAGCGCTGTTAATTGCGGCGCGGATGGAACCGAATGTCTTGTCCCATCCTTCTCCTAAAGTATGGTTTCACGGTTTTGGAGATAACGCTTTAAATTTTGAACTTTTAGTTTGGATTGACCAGCCGCAGGAAAGCGATGCTATTAAAAGCGCGGTAAATTTTTTAATAGATTACGAATTGCGCCACCGAAATATCGAAATTCCCTTTCCCCAGCGGGATTTGTGGCTGCGAAACCCGCAAGAGTTAACTCAACTTTTTCACAATAACAAAGACGATAATTCCAACGGAAAACTTTTTCCGCAGAATGCCAAACATTCAGCCGACTTAAAATCTAATTCCACCGTTTCTGAACCTAAAAATTCAGCGCCTAAATCCCCCAATAATTGGACGCTGCGAGATTTGTTGCGGCGAGTAACTTATTTTGAACAGTGTACGGATTTAGAACTGCGGCAGTTAATTGAATACGGCTACCGACAACTGTTTCCAGCGGGACAGGTGGTATGTAAGGAAAATGACCCTGGCGATTCTTTTTATATTATTCTTTCAGGTACTGTAGAAGTTCTTTCTCAAAAAGCCGGTCAGTATATTGCTACGCTTCATGAGGGCGAGTTTTTTGGGGAAATATCTTTGCTGTTGGGTACTCCGAGAACGGCGACTGTTAAAACTAGCGAAGATGCAATTTTGTTTGTGGTGGAACGTCACGATTTGCAAAAACTTTTAAGAGAACAACCCAATTTAGCCGATCAGATTGCTCAAAAATTGTCGGAACGCCAGCAAGCTTTGAGAGATTTGGGATTGTTAGATGGCGACTCTCTGGAACAAACTCCTTTTATTAAAATTCGCAAGCGAATTCAAGTTCTTTTTGGAATTTGAAAGAAGGAAGAAGGAAGAGGGAAGAGGGAAGAAGGAAGAAGGAAGAGGGAAGAGGGAAGAGGGAAGAAGGAAGAAAGAAGAGGGAAGAGGGAAGAGGGAAGAAGGAAGAAGGAAGAGGGAACAATCTGCTTTTTTAACTTTTAATTTTTAATTCATCCTGCGCTTCCCGCCGCAGTCTAGCGGCAATTCTAAACAGTTCTTGACCGGTGTGCAAGTGGCGATCGTCATAATTGAGGGTAAATAGCTGCAATTCTTCTATTCCGTCTCCGACTTGATTGATGCTGTAGTAGAGATAGGCCGCAACTCCGGCTACATTAGATGGATTGGGCATCGATGTAAAAAAGTTATGAGCTTTTTTGAGATACTCGCGGCTGGTTTCGATATAAAGTTGAAACTTTTCTATCAGTTCGTCATCAAACGGATCTGCGGACAACTCGTCTATTTCCTTTTTAAGCGGCTTCAAGATGCTGTTGAGCATTTTATTGACGGGTTTGTATACTTTAATCAGCCACTGTTCCATTTGTTCGTCAGCGTCCCGTGCTGTTTGTGTTTGCTGGCGGCTGACGTTTGGTGCGACTGGTGATTGCTGTTCGGTTTGCTCGTCCATTAGACGATCGTAAGATTGTCTGTGCTGGGCGTCTCCTAATATTTCATAGGCTGCATTGAGGCGGACAATCTCTTCGTGATCGGCTTTGGAGCTGTGGCTGTCTGGATGAAATATTTTGACTAAACGGCGGTATGCTTGTTTAATCTCGGCTTGTGTTGCGGTTGGGCTAATCTTTAAGGTTTTGTAGTGATTGGTAACGGAAGACACGCTGTTATTTCCTTGAAATCTGGATAATCGGCGAAAAAGTGCTTGACAAAAATATCATTATTTGCTAATTTATTAGGTATTTATCTGATATAAATGCCAAAAAGTGTAAGTTGAAAACGTCAGTTTTCAAATTATCATAAATCTATTTTAGAAAAAGATTGAGGCTTTTGAAGTGGCAAGCCGATCGATATTGCGGACTCTTATATAGCAATCCTAAATCATTTGTGAATTTCTTACTCCCTCCCCTTACCAAGGGGAGGGTTGGGGTAGGGTAAAAAATTTACGACTCATTTGGGACTCCTCTAGCGCTCCTCCCACCAATTGTTACCTCCTTCTCTTGTCTTCCTTCCCGACAACAGCGCTTACCCGCCGTTTCCCTAACGCGCTGAAAGCAGTTCGTTCAAAAAAAAGCGCCTTCAGAAATTCGGCCTCGCTGGCGATCGAGGAAGCTACAATATATCGCCATTCTTTAATCTACTAAAAAGCCAAGCAGGGCGTACACTGTACGCCCTGCTCTCTATTTCTGCTACTTGGGCCGGAGGCTAGCCTAGTTGAGGGCCATCGCCAGATTGAGTTCTGGATCTTGGAACAAGGGAGTGCTGAGATAGCGTTCGCCGAAGCTAGGCTGAATCATCACAATCAATTTCCCTGCATTTTCCGGACGCTGGCCGACTTTCACCGCCGCACATAGTGCTGCACCGCTGGAAATACCGGACAAAATTCCTTCTTCTCTGGCCAAGCGCCGGCTGTAGGCGATCGACTCGTCATCGGTAACAACTATAATTTCGTCGATCGAATCCACATTCAGCACCGGTGGCACAAAACCAGCACCGATACCTTGAATTTTGTGAGGCCCTGGCTTTCCGCCCGACAGTACCTGACTGTTGGCCGGCTCAACGGCGATCGCCTTAAACTCGGGTTTCCGCGACTTAATCACCTCTGCGACACCCGTAATCGTACCGCCCGTGCCGACTCCCGAAATCAGGAAATCCACCTCGCCGTCTGTATCTTCCCAAATTTCCTCAGCCGTTGTCGAACGGTGAACCTGCGGGTTCGCTGGATTCCGAAACTGCTGCAACATATACGCATTGGGAGTTGTGTCCACAATCTCTTGAGCGCGGCGGATGCAGCCGCTCATGCCCTCTATTCCGGGAGTCAGTTCTAGTTGGGCCCCGTAAGCTCGCAGCATCGATCTGCGTTCCGTGCTCATCGTATCAGGCATGGTCAAAATCAACTGGTAGCCCTTAGCCGCCGCCACCATTGCCAGAGCAATTCCGGTATTGCCAGAAGTCGGTTCCACTAAAACCGTTTTGCCTGGACTAATCAGCCCTTCTGCCTCGGCTTGATTGACCATACTGACACCGATGCGGTCTTTCACCGATGATGCCGGATTCATGCCTTCGAGTTTTACCACAATCCGAGCCAAGCAGCCTTCGGCTTGGGGAATGCGGTTGAGTTGCACCAGAGGCGTCCGCCCTACCAATTCTGTAATGTCGCCAGCAATACGCATAATCTTTGTCAGTTTGTGGTTGAAAGTAAATGTTAATTCCTAGTTGGCAATATTTTAACTAGATGTAATACATGATATCGAGCTGCCGTCTGCCATTGCGCTTTTCGCACAGATCCTGTAGCGTGTATTTTTGCAAAACTGAGTTGGCAATCGATCGAGCTTCCTGCCAAACTTCCCAAATCACCGCACTTTCTACAGTTTGAGCAGGCGAGTCTTTTTCAGATCGATCGAACTCTGAGCCTTCGAGACAGTTAATAATTTCTAGGAGTGTAATTTTCCACGGTTCCCTCGCCAAGATATAACCTCCCTTGGCTCCTCGCTGGCTGCGAATCAGCCCGCAGCGTCTCATAGTAGCCAACAACTGCTCTAAATATCGATCGGGAATATTTTGCTGAGCTGCTATCTGGCGAATTTGCAGAGGCTCGCCTTCTTCGTAGCAATCGGCAAGCTCCAGCAAAGCTAAGATTGCGTATTCGCTTTTACAGGAGAGTTCTACCATACTTGCTTCCAATACCAGAATTATCAACTCCGAAGTCAGATGTTAAAACTCTCCTCAATGTTGAGTTCCCAATTCTAACTCCTCACTTTACCTTTTATTATACCCCGGTTTTCCACTGAACTTAATCGACTTTCGTCACTTCATCCTTGGGACGATCGGCAATCTGAACCAAACAAACCCCGTTTCTCATTTCAACTCCCTCCGCTTCCAGCACGGTCTTATTTCAAGAAACGGGTTGTCTGCCTCTATGACTGATAATTTTTTATTTTTAATATATTCTTGGCGCCCCCTTCGTCCGGCAAACAAGAAAGCCCTGCAGCAGGCAGGGCTAAACTTGGCATCTTAGAGTTGCCAGCAGAGAGGGTATGACCCGCCCTGCCTCCTCTAACCCGCTCTTAGAACGTGAAAGTAGTTCTCAGAGTACCAATGAGGATGTCATCATTATCCTCATCTTGATTAGGATTTTTCACCCAAATCACGCCCGGAGTAACAGAAATGTTGTCCGAAAGCTGAAACTTGTAGAACCCTTCGACGTGATAGGAATCATCGTTGCGGAAGCTCCGCAAACTCCTCGAAGCTTCAAGTTTATCCAAGTAAGGCTCACGACCTACCACGAACCCTAGCAAGTTGCCTTCTTTCCCTAAATCAGGCAAAGCCAAGGTTACAGCGTAGTTCCAGATTCTCGCATCGCCGATGCCGATAATGCGGGCATTGGTTAAACCGGCCCAGCCACCAAGGATAAATCTCGGGCTCAGTCGCAACGAAGCCTGAGCGCCGTAGGAGTTGCTGACAACTTTGCGAGCCCGGAAGCCCCCAAAGCCTTCGCTCAAACCGTTGAGAGAATTAGCCACGCCGGTACCCGTGAAACCGCCGAGAGTGCCTGGCCCATTCGCTAAACCATTGTCAAACCCAAAGTTACCTCTGCCAAAGTAACCGTGGTTATAGTTGAAAGCCACTTGCAAGTTGCGTCCGGGGGTAAAAGTCAACTGACCCATCGCCGCGTAGTCGCCGTTCAACAAGCCTGCACCCCTAGCCGGACTGGCTGCTGTTGACGCCAAATAACCGAAGGACAGAGAAGTCGGCCCGAACACGCCGCCCAGCAAGCCCCTGCCACCGAAGGCATAGTCAAAGCCAATACCTGCGCCACCGCCCAAGCGGTAGATGGGGTTGCGCTGTCCAAAGGTACTCAATGACCCGTTGCCACCGTCAAAGTCTTCAAAGTAAGGGTTGACAGTCGGCATAATGTCGTCCCAAACGCCAGCGTTGGCTATCAGGCTAACGTTCAGCCGCTGACCGACCGGGAACTTGTATAGCAAGGTGTCGAGGGCAACAACGTTGTCGGTTCTGCCGACAAAATTCCAAGTTTGAGTGCCTTCGCTAGTAGCCCCAACGTTAAATCTTTGACCGTTGCCGACTTGAAGCCTGGTCAGCAGCAAGTCTCTGCCGGTGAAGCTCGTATTTAAATTGAGACGCACCCGATGTTGGAAGACAGCTTCGTTATTGTTGCTGCCGATTCTTTCGCCGTCTCTGCCAAAAACGCTAACGTCGCTACTAAAGTCATCGCTGAGAGCGAAAATCGCTTCCCCAGTCAGCTTGGTAGTGGTGGAGAATTGGTTAGCTTCGAGTTCGGCTGTCCGAGCTTCCAAAGCATCGACGCGACCGCGCAGGGTTGCCAGTTCCGCTGCAAATTCTTCTTGGAGCCGTTGGAGGGCTGCCAAGTCATCTCTCGTAGCGAAGTTGCCAGTGCCACCTCTAATTAGCTCGCTCACCTTGTCTAAGCAAGCATTTAAACCGGCTGCGAATTCGTAGCGGGTCATTGCCCGGTTGCCGCGGAAGGTGCCGTCGGGATAACCGGCAATACAGCCGTAGCGCTCGACTAGGGATTGCAGTGCTTGGAAGGCCCAGTCTGTGGGCCGCACGTCGGAAAGTTGAGATACTGAGGTAACTTGACCTTCAGTTTCGCCGCCGGCAGTACCTTCACTGGTGTACTGGTTGAGCTGTTCTAATGTGGCGGCTGGGTTTTGCTCTTGCGGTGCGGCAGTTTGGGCTAAAGATTCAGCCGGTTTTGGCAAACTTTGTTCTGTCGCCTCTGCCACTGCCGGGGCTGGAGTTTCTAATTGAACTGCACCGATTTGCTCTGGGAGAGCGGTAGCTGCCGGGGCTGGAATTTCTAGTTGGGCTGCCGGGGCAGAATTTTCTACTGGTTGAGCGACTGTTGGCTCAACTGCGGCTAAAGATTCACTTGTAGGTTGTGATGCCGCTTGGGGATTTGCCTCAGCAGGGGCTGCGTTGGCTCCGACGATCGCATTTTCAGTTGCAACCGTGGCCCAATCTGCAGTCGCTGCCTGAGTTTCGCTGCCTGCGGCTTGGGAAATTTCTTCTACTGGCTCGGAGGCTGCAGTTGTTTCGGAAACAGCCGCTAAAGCATTTAGTTTCGCTTCGGAGGTTTCAGCGGTTTCAGCTTTTGCGACAGCGGGATTGAGCGCATCAGCAGCCTGCTGAGCGTCTGCTGCCATCGCGCTCGAAGAAACTACTAGGGTAGCTCCTAAGACTGCTGGGCTGATTAGTAAGTAACTCCACAAAAATTTCGACATATTCACTCTCATCCTCACACCGATTACAGAGAAACTTTTCTAGTCTTCTATGTGGTCAGTCGTTGCTCAACTAGCATACTCTAAAAAGAGACCTAAAATTCACTTTTTCTTTTGATTCTTTCGGGCTGACCGAGTATATAGATGTGACTGACGGCTGCAGAGAGCCTGTTTTTTTACCTGTACTCAACGGCGTCAAAACCCGACCAGACTTGGGCTGTCGATTGATTTTACTGATGACACTTGATAGCGCCCGATCGCCTATTTACTTTTTAGCACAGCACGCCCGACTCGTCTAGGCTGATTCGACTTTAACACTCAAGCTGTGTCCGAGGACGCTAAAGACTTGGCGGTTATCGAACAGTTCTAACAAATCGGCGTTAATTTTGTTGTGAGCTGCTTCTTGCCGCAAAATTTTCATCGCTGCCTCTGTACGCAGGGCTCGCTTGTAGGGTCTATCGCCTGCTGTCAGGGCGTCGTAAATATCGGCGATCGTCATCAATTGCGCTTGAATTGGAATTTCTGACTTGTTTAGGCCTCGCGGATAGCCTGTGCCGTCGAGTTTTTCGTGATGTCCGTAGGCAATGTCTGGAACATTTTTCAAATCCTTTGTCCAAGGAATTTGTTTCAGAAACTCGTAAGTGTGAGTTACGTGAAATTCTATTGCCGATCGTTCTTCCTGCGTCAGGTTGCCCCTCGACACCATCAATTGCACGATCTCGTCTGGGTTCAGCAGGGGTTTCTTTGCCCCATCTATATCTCTGTAAGTTTGTCGAGAAATTTCTCGCAGTTGAGCTAGGGGTTCTGCTGCCAAAATGTGAGGCTCGTTTGCCTCTAGCAGCACTTCCCAGTATTCTGCTAATCTGGTTTTCGCCTCTGCTAGCTTAGTGTCTAGCTGTTCGATTTCCTGGCATTGAGCGCACTCTGGCTCCTGGATCGAGTGTTTTCGGTAGGCTGAATGCTCCAGCAAGTATTTATATTTAGACTGAACGCATTCCATTTCCATCGTCCGTTGAGCTAAGCCAAAGCGGTGGCGAATGATTTCTAGCTGTGCGGGGTAGAGCTTTTTCTGTTTGGTCAAAACTGCTTCGGGCACTCCTATTTTGCCAAAATCGTGCAGTAGGGCGGCGTAGCGAAGTTCTTGAATTTGGCGGTTGTTAAAGTAAATAGAGCGCAGTTGTCCGCTGCTGACGGTGTTTACTTCTTCTGAAAGGCGTACTGTCAGGGCTGCTACTCGTTCTGAATGGCCGTAGGTACAGGGGTCTCTGGCTTCTATGACTTGCACCGAGGCTTTGACGAAGCCCTCGAACAAATTTTCTATGCTGTCTTGGAGTTGATTGCGCTCGATCGAGATTGCTGCTTGAGAAGCGAGCGATCGAACTATCCTTTCTTCCCACTCCGAATACTGCTGCGTCGATTCCCAGGCATTGTCTGCTGTCAGCACCGTCTCTGCCTTTGTTTTGCGGTTGATCAGTTGCAGTACACCTATTGTCTCCCCCTGTCGGTTTTGCATCGGCAGTACCATTACCGAGCAGGTGCGGTAATTAATATCCCTGTCAAAACTGGTATCTAGCCGGTAGGGTACGCCCGAGGGTAAGTCGTAGGCATCAGAGAGGTTTAAACTTTGACCTGTAATTGCCACGTATCCTGCCAAGCTTTTGTCTGTCAGGGGCAGAGCAAACTCTTTAAACGACAGGCTCGGTTTAGAAGCGTTTTGGGCTACCTTGAACAGCAGCTTAGGTGTTTCGTCGCTGTGATCTACTAAGTAAACGCTGCCAGCATCGCTGTAGGTAATTTCCCTACTTTTGGATAAAATTAAGTTTAACAACTCGCCCAAATCTTGGGCGCTCGACAGAGCCGCGCCAATATCTAAAAGCTTTTCTATAAGATCGGTTTTTTCTGCTGCAGACTCGTTCTTGAACTCTGGCTTTTCAAATACGATCATGGTCGGATGATGGGGAATAGCCTTTTATACATTGAACGTTGGGCCTCTCGACTTATTCACACCCGATTTTAACCCCAAGTCGATTTTTTATTTGCGAGCTTTCCGCGATCGGGGACTGTGGCTAGATCCAGGACTCTTGTCGGGTCAACTGGCACTCTTTTAATCGAGCGCAGAAATCTCTTGGGCTAGCGCAAAGTCTTTCTCAGTTAAGCCTCCGGCATCGTGGGTTGTCAAGTTAACTGTAACTTTGTTGTAGGAGATTTCTATGTCGGGGTGATGTCCTGCGGCTTCTGAGGGGGCGACCAACTTATTTACAAAGGCGATCGCTTCGATAAAATCTTTAAATAAACGGGTAGAGCGCAGTTGTTTACCTTCAATTGTCCAACCTGACAATTGACTGGCGCGCTCTTGAATTTCAGTATGGTTAATTAGCTCAGCCATAATTTTTTTTCTTTGGGATTAGCAATGGCAGATTAACTGCCCACCTGTAGAAACCCTGCCCAAAAACTATCCGCTCTCACCAATAGCGTTTAGCCTCAAGTTTTAATACTTAAGATTTAACACTATTTGAGGTGAGAGCGGTCTAGCGGGTCTTCAGATTAGAACCTGACTGCCGGGAGAATCCCTAGCTCAGCCTGGTTCCCCGTGGAAGTCGTTTCCCGTTGGAGACGACGGCTGACTGCTAGTGAGCGGCCCCGGCGCACAGCCGGTAGTTTCCAATCTGATGACCCATGCGTTTACTACTTTCTATCATGGGCATCACCTCCAGGTTTAGCTAAATGGCTTAATATTGGAACGCACATCACCTAAATACAAGATTTAAGGTGATGATTTGTGCGCTAGCCATTGCCAGCGTTACCAGAAGAACTTGCGTTCTGAGTATCATTCTAGTATTCACAATTATTAGAATAACACAAGGAATTAGAAGTGGGGGGATACAAATTGAGATTTTTGTAAAATGATGGCAAATTACTGCTGCTGCAAGGTCTTCGATCGATCTCTACAGCAAGCGGGCGATCGCAGTTTCGGCCATTTGCCTATATTTTCTTCAGAATCCGGGCTGTGCGGTTATCAGGTACCTTGCAAGTCTGGCGGCGGGGAAAGGCCGATCGATTTCTTGCCAGATAGGAAAGTTCACCAGATATAAAGACACAAGTTGTTCTAGCTACAGGCAGAGTTGGTTTTTTTACAAAATCAACTTTTTTTAGGGCGTTAATTCGATCGAATCCTGGAAACAAAAAGCTCCTGCCTGGTGGCGGGAGCTTTTTGAGCATTAAGGGTAAAGCCTAAACTGCTTTATCTTACCCTTTTAAAATGTTGGGAATTTTGATATTTCGCGCTGATTACAGAGCGTTACCGCGAGGCAGAACTTCTTCAGGGAAGATGTAGTTTTCGTGAGGTTGGTCGGTAGGAGCCATCCAAGCACGAATGCCTTCGTTAAGCAGAATGTTCTTAGTGTAGAACGTTTCAAACTCAGGATCTTC
>NZ_JAUBRO010000083.1:0-18006 GCF_036701945.1 Microcoleus sp. MON1_C1
TGCTTACTTAAATGACTTAATTGGTAAGCGAAGAAATACTTTAGTATAAATACTCATCGCAAAAGTGACACGCTCCCTTTATTACCAGGCCGATCCTAGTAACCAGAAATTTTCAATTCCTAGGGTGCGTTAACGCAGTGTAACGCACCGCCCGCCTAATGCAGCATTTGAGCTAAGTAAAAGATTTACCGGGATATGTTAGCTTGCGCTGTCTGTTGGCACGTTGAAAGAATGCGCCGATCGTTTGAGCTAATTGTGCGAATAGAATGCAGATTTGTTAGCTGAGTATTGATTTCAATTGTTGGAATTTTTCCGCCGGGTGAGATTGCCTTCCCGGAGAGTGTGTTTCCCTGAATTTTACCAGTGAAGCACGCAAAGTCCGATCGCGGCGCGTAGATTGCACCAACCACCCGATCGTTCTGGCGTTGAAACACAATGTAGTTTTGAAGAACTTGGTTGGGCTGTGGCGAATCTCCGTACAGGTAAATACCATCGGGCAAAGCAGCAACATTAGTCTTAGATGGATTTTGTTGTGCTTGAATCGGTTGTTGCCCAATCCCAACACCAATTAGTGTCAGAGGACAAATAAAGGCTGTTGCCAGTAGTTTCCATTTCATTTTAATAGATGCAGGTAAAATCATTGCTGCTTCTCCTTGCGCCGCGTCATATAACATATTAAAACTGTCTTCTCTAGTTAATATCTCACGCAGGTTATAATTTCCCTCTGCTAAAATCAGCCGATTGGTATAGATTGTGAACCTGAAAGCTTGCGCTTGTTTAGCACGGAAAACTTTATTTTCCATTGTTATCCAAGTACCTGAGCTGATTTTGATAAAATTAGAGCAGGCATAGTTTCTAATTAATACCACCCCATAAAACACCGCTTTCCTCTAGCACTACCAAGTTTTATGGCTCTGTATTATTCACTTTTTCCCAGTATTATACTCTTAATTTTTGTACCCGCAGGGCGTCGCAGCTTGACGGCCCAGGAGCGTATTTTTTTTGTTAGTCCCTGCCTTTTTAACTCTCGGCACATGGCACTAGGACTTACCCATTACCCGTAAATATTCCCTTAGCTCTTCCTAGCAGGGACTTTAATCACTACTATTGAGAAGTAGCGACTAAAGTTGCGCCTTTGTCCTATTTGGGGAGGCAGAAGCTAGGGCTATTCTTGTGATTCAGCCATGCGCGATCGCCATTCCTTAAGATCCTTAATCGTAAAAACTGTTTCAAAGTCCAATCCAACAGAGCGATAAAACTCCGCACCACCTTGCTCCCTGTCAATCAGCGACAACACGCGATCGACTTTATAACCCGCACCCCGCAACCTTTCCACCGCCTGCATCGCCGACTTACCCGTCGTCACCACATCCTCCAAAACCGCCACATTCGCGCCCTCTGGCAACACCGGCCCCTCAATATAAGCCATTGTCCCGTGTCCCTTCGTCTCCTTTCTGACAATTAGCGCCGGAATCGATCGACCTTCCAGAGCCGAAACCACACTCACCGCAGTTACAATCGGGTCAGCACCCAAAGTCAAACCGCCCACAGCTTGCACATCCGGCGACAGCATCGACAACAGCAAACGTCCCGTTGCCAAAGCACCTTCAGCGTGCAGCGTCACCGGTTTGCAGTTAATATAATAAGAACTTTTCTGCCCCGAAGACAGCACAAAATCGCCTTCGCGATAGGCAAACTCGCACAGCAAATCGAGAAGTCGATCGCGCAACACCTTTAAATTCCCAGCATCCATAACTCACACCTTGTAAAAAACACAAATAATCCGTCGATAATCAGTTTATAGTGGAATCGGAATTAATTAAGGAGGCTGAAATATTATGAGTCAAAAGTTAAAAAGCCTGAGCGGCGCGTTGATTCTCGCTGTCGCCTCTGTCGCAATGGCATCCGTCAAACCAGCTCAAGCACAAACAGAGCGATTTCACCCAATTGCCGACGACTTCAACCGACAATTTTTTCAAGCTTCAGGAGACTTTTACCACAACGTTAGCTTGCAAGGTTACTTTGGCGATTATTTAGGCATCGGTTCCCCCAGCGGCGTCGTTGCCTTTCCCGAAAAAGAAATCGAGAGGGATGCCAGTCGCGTCAACGGCTTCTACCGACGAGTAATGCAGCGGCAAGTTTCCAGCGACCCGATTCTCCGCGTCCCAGATGCAGTTAATCCCTTCGATGCCTCAGTCATGGCACTGCCTGCTGCTTGCCAGCTAGGACCTCAACCAAGCGGCTGTTTCCCTACTCCCGCCGGACTCCAAGATCAGTTTACACTTCCAACACAGCAGGAAGGTTCACCGACCGATGCAGGGCCCGTTAGAGGACTTTATCAAGTATCGCCCGCTCGCAAGAATTAGTCGATCGACAGTTGCGAGTTTTGAGCCGCGGCGGGTTTACTCTCATCTCGGATTTGTATGAGAGAGAAAGCCTCAACCCGCCCCAAAAACTCATGTTTTGGCAATCCTTTCGGTAAACCGGCAACTGACTTTTTTTAACTATCGCGGTTATTTTACAGGACTAAATATTATCCAATATTTATGAAACCATGCTGCCGTCAGGCATGATTGTTCCTTTCAAAATAGCTTCGCCCAGATTAGCTCCCGCCAATTTCGCTCCCCTGAGATTTGCCCCGCTCAAATTAGCCCCTCTCAAATCAGCTTTGCCGAGGTTTGCCCACCGTAAATCGGCAGCGCTCAACTCCGCAAAACTGAGATTGGCTCTGAAAAGATATGCTCCAGTGAAGTGAGCTTCCCCGAGGTGAGCTTTAGAGAAATTGGCTGCATAGCAATGTGCTTCAATCAATTCGGCTTGAGTGAGATTAGCTTGACTGAGATTAGCAGAATTGAGGTTCGCCCCCATCGCATTAGCTCGAAACATCACCGCACCGATTAAATTCGCATCACCGAAATCGGTTTGTTGGAGATTGGCAGCGGTGAGGTCAGCCCCAATTAAATTAGCACTGCTCAAATCAGCTCCCCTGAGGTCGGCCGCTCGGAGGTTGGTTCCAGTTAAATTAGCTTTAATTAAATTAGTTTCGAGCAGTTGCGCTCCGGCAAGATTTGCTAAACTAAAATTAGATTCGGCAAGGTTTGCCGAAATTAATTTAGCCTTAAACAAATCTGTTTTAAAAAGGTTCGAGCCCCAAAGATGCGCGCCTCTGAGATTTGCTTCGGCGAGGTTAGCTTCGCTGAGATCCGGTTCTATATTTGGGTTGAGACTTCTCCATTCAATCCAATTAACTGCACCTTTTTTTAACAGCGCTAAATGCTGTGTGTTTGCCATAATTGCATCTCCTTTAACGGCTATTCCTTGCGACCAACAATTGCTGGATTTTCTCGACCCGTCACGTTTTCCACTGCCGCAATTGCTGCCTGGGAACCTGCTATAATATCTCGTTCTGCGCCGCCGAGGTAAAGCCGTCCGAAACTCCCTACAGCCTGAACCTCTAAGATGTTAATAGATGCGCCTTTTTCTGCTTCATTGGCCGCCAGCGCTGCATAAGCAGCCGGCTCTACTTCTAAGACGTAAAGCGTTTGTCCCGCCAGCAGCAACTGTCCGCGGCGGGTGCGGTTGATTAATTGTGTTTGGTGGGGGTCAATGTTGCGAATAATTTGACTGGAAATCACGCGCGGTTTGATACCTTCTTCTCTGCGGAGTCCGATGAATTCTAGAATTGCTTTGCCTGCGGCCCGCGTTTCCCCCTGCTGACTCGAGTGTACTTCCAGAAGTCCGTACAAGCGTTCGACTATCTGCACTCCCGGGCGCACGGAGGCAGATTTGAGGGCGACATCGGTAATTCGGTTAATTTCGATACCGGGCGAGATTTCTATCCACAGCGACGCATCCCCTGGCAGCGGCAAGAATCCGGCAGCTACTGTGCCGATGTATGCTGCGTGCTGTGGCTGCAAGTTGTCTAGAAATACGTAGCTGCGTAACTCTATTCCCAAAAGTTTTGATCTCCGTCGATCGAGTTCCAGCACTTGTCTGTGCAATATCTGAGTTTACCTTTTTTTGTCCCCCACACCTTGTCTCTTGTCGGGACTGCCGCACTGCCTCACAACCGAGTGAGGTGGCAGACGCGCGATTTCTAGTGCCGGAGTGCCTCCGCGAGCAATCTTTAATTTTGTGCGCCTGCTAAAAATTTGATATCAATCTGTAGTTATACGTGGAACATAACAATCTTTACTGCTAGAGGTGGATTTAACTTGGAGAGCCGATCGATATAGTGATGATAGTTAAAGATTTTAGCCAACAGAGAGCAGTTGAATTATGAAACGTTCTGATTTATCCAAAGCAATCGGTGCAGGTATTATAGCTGCTGGTTTAGCCATAGCACCAGCTCATCTCCCTGCTTCAGCTCAGACAGATACAACTGGCGGTACAACTTCCGGTACTAACACCACTACAACTACCACCACTCCTCGCTCCGATGTCTACAATGCTGAAACCGATCGCGATTTTGATTGGGGCTGGTTGGGACTGCTCGGCTTGTCTGGTTTGTTGGGTTTGATTCCGCGCAAACGCGAAGAAAATGTCCGCTATACCACTACAACGAGCGATCGCGAACCCGCTGCGCGCACTGACTACCGTTAAGAATTGAGTCTTAGTGCTGTGGCCATTATGCAGGGACAGGATGTTTTAACCTGTCCGCCGATCGATATAGTTTTGATAGTTAAAGATTTTAGCCAACACAGAGGAGTTGAATTATGAAACGTTCTGATTTATCCAAAGCAATCGGTGCAGGTATTATAGCTGCTGGTTTAGCCCTAGCACCTGCTCATCTCCCTGCTTCAGCTCAGACAGATACAACTGGCGGTACAACTTCCGGTACTAACAGCACTACAACCACCACCACTCCTCGCTCCGATGTCTCCAATGCTGAGACCGATCGCGATTTTGATTGGGGATGGTTGGGACTGCTAGGCTTGTCTGGCTTGTTGGGTTTGATTCCGCGCAAACGCGAAGAAAATGTCCGCCATACCACTACAACGAGCGATCGCGAGCCCGCTGCGCGCACTGACTACCGCTAAGAATTGAGTCTTAGTGCTGTGGGCATTATGCAGGGACAGGATGTTTTAACCTGTCCGACGCTCCCAAATAATCATCAAAAAACCTCCATCTGTGAGGTTTTTTTGTTTGAGATGATGCGCGATCGAACCAGGATTAAATTGGTTACCGAAAAACTGGGTCTAAAGCCCCGTCCTTATAGGACGGCTTTAATTTAGCCAAAACTGTGAATTAGTCTTTATATCCATCCCAGCGACGTAAATGTTAGTATTTGAAGCCAAGCTAGAAGGAAAAAACGAGCAGTACGAACGGCTAGACGAAGCCATTCGTACTGCTCGTTTTATTCGGAATAGCTGCATCAGGTACTGGATGGACACAAAAGATGTAGGTCGCTACGACTTAAGCGCTTATTGCGTAGTCTTAGCGAAGGAGTTTCCTTGGGCTGCTAAGCTCAACTCAATGGCAAGGCAAGCTTCTGCCGAAAGAGCTTGGTCAGCGATTGCGCGGTTTTTCGACAACTGCAAGAAAGCAAGACCCGGTAAAAAAGGTTTCCCCCGATTTAAAAAGCATGAAACACATGGTTCTGTTGAATACAAAACTTGTGGATGGAAACTTTCTGAAGACAGGCGAAATATAACCTTCACCGATGGATTTAAAGCAGGAAGTTTTAAATTATGGGGAACTCGTGACCTACACTTCTATCAGTTAAATCAAATCAAGCGAATGCGCGTAGTTCGCCGAGCTGATGGATACTACGTGCAATTCTGTATTGATGCTGAACGAAATGAGAAGCGCGAACCTACTGGACGAACCATTGGTTTAGACGTAGGGCTAACGCACTTCTATACAGACTCTGACGGAAATACCGTAGAGAATCCACGCTATCTGAGAAAGTCTGAAAGGTCACTTAAAAAGCTTAATCGGAGACTCTCTAAAACTCAGAAAGGCTCTAAAAATAGAGTTAAGGCTCGGAATCGTTTAAGCAGAAAAAACCTCAAGGTAAGTAGGCGACGTAAAGACTTTGCCGTGAAATTAGCAAGGTGCGTAATCCAGTCCAACGACTTGGTAGCCTATGAAGACTTGTCGGTGCGTAACATGGTTAAAAACAGAAAGTTGTCTAAGTCTATATCAGATGCCGCTTGGACAGCTTTTAGAAATTGGGTTGAATACTTTGGCAAAGTATTGGGGGTGGCGACTGTTGCAGTACCGCCACACTATACAAGCCAAAATTGTTCTAATTGTGGGAAAGTCGCGAAGAAATCTTTAAGTCAAAGAACACATATTTGTCCGCATTGTAGATTTGTCTTAAATCGAGATTGGAACGCCGCTCGCAACATATTAGAACTAGGATTGCGTACCGTGGGGCACACGGGAACATCAAACGCCTCTGGAGACATCGAGCTCTGTTTGGGTGAGGAAACTCCTTCAAATAAGTCGGGTCGTAGAAAGAGGAAGCCTAAACAGTGATGTTTAGAATCACCGTGGCTAAAGCGGGCGTGAGAATGTCAAATCTGACCTATTGCACCATTTTCATGAACAGGCTTTCCGCCCGCTTCCACAAAGAGTGACTTTTCTTGCGGGCCGTTGCTTTTAGCCAGTCAATAAAATAATTATTGAGAATGGTGCAATATTTTAGATATAACCGGACTTGAAATTATTAACTTTTTCCTTTTTTCTTCCTTTATTCCTTCGCGTTCTTTGCGTCTTCGCGGTTCATTAAATCCAGACTTTTCAGACACAAAAAGACCTTAAAAAATATTTTCGCCAGAACGATCGAGTACCTCCCAAATCGCCTGCACCAACCTGTCGGGGTCTAAAGGCTTACAAATGTGCCGCTGGAACCCCGCCGCCAGAGCCTGCTGATAGTCAATTTCTCCAGCATAAGCCGTGAGGGCGATCGCCGGAATCCGTCCCCCTTGGTCGGGCGCCAGAGCCCGAACCTTTCGCATCAACATATAACCGTCGGTGTCGGGCATTCCAATATCGCTCAACAGCAAATCCGGCACAGACTGGGTTAAAACCGCCAAGGCATCGGCGGCGTTAGCAACTGCTGTAACACTTGCCCCACAATCCTCAAGCAGAAAAACCACCAAATCTCGCGCATCGGCATCATCATCCACCGCTAACACCCTGAGCCCGCTCAAATTAAAGGATTGGTCCGGCGACGCAGTTCCCGCAGGACTTGTCTGAGATTGCACGGGCATCAGAGGTATCCTGACGGTCAAGGTTGCACCTTTTCCTTCTCCGGGACTGGCGGATTTCACCGTGCCGCCGTGGAGTTCGACGAGATGGCGGACGATCGCCAATCCTAAACCCAATCCGCCAAACTTGCGCGTCATCGTGCTGTCAGCTTGCCGGAAGTAGTCGAATACATAGGGCAGAAAATCAGGTTCGATACCCTTTCCAGTATCAGTTACAGTAATTTGCGCGTTCCTGTCCACCCGATCGAGAACGACTTCGATTTTGCCTCCTGTCGGCGTGAACTTGACAGCATTTGACAGCAAATTCCAGACTACCTGCTGAAGTTTGCCCGCATCGCCCAACACCGGGCCGAGATTCGGTGCAAATTGAGTGCTGATTTGAATCGACTTGACTTCGGCCGCCAGACGCACCGTTTCAATAGCAGCGCCGATCACCCCAGCTAAATCCACAGGTGCAATATTCAAGCTGACCTTGCCTTGCAGAATCCCCGACACATCGAGCAAATCTTCGATAAGCTGGGTTTGCAGTTTGGCGTTGCGCTCGATCGTCTCTAAGGCATAACGTTGCTTTTCCGGTGGCAGAACGTTCGATCGCAGCAGCTTCGTCCAGCCCATAATCGGGTTTAAGGGAGTCCGCAATTCGTGGGACAAAACAGCCAAAAATTCGTCTTTGACGCGGTTAGCCTGTTCTGCTTCTTCCCGCGCCTCCTTTTCCCGCGCTAGAAGGCGTTCCCGTTCCGCTTCTGCAACTTTGCGATCTGTAATGTCAGTGTTGGTGCCACACCAGCGCAGCAGCTTGCCTTGCTCGTCGCGAATCGGCACGGCGCGGGAGAGAAACCAGCGGTAAGATCCGTCTTTGCCGCGCAAGGGGAAAGTATCTTCCCAGAGTTCGCCTCTTTCAATGCAGCGCCTAAATTTTTCGACAACGCGATCGACGTGTTCCGGGTGGTGCACCTGCTGCCAGCCCCAGCCTTGCATT
Organism: Microcoleus sp. MON1_C1; assembly: GCF_036701945.1. NCBI lineage: Bacteria > Bacillati > Cyanobacteriota > Cyanophyceae > Oscillatoriales > Microcoleaceae > Microcoleus > Microcoleus sp. MON1_C1. The sequence continues at coordinate 8,197 of NZ_JAUBRO010000083.1, forward strand.
TCCTCTAGGGTGGTGCCCGTGTAGTCAAACCAGCGCTGGTTGTACCAGAAAATCCAGCCGGTTTCATCTGTCATCCAGGCCAACTGAGCGATGTTGTCAGCTAGAGCGCGGAACCGAGCCTCGCTTTCGTGCAGATCGTGCAGGGCTCGCGCGTGCAGGATCACCGTCCAGAGGCGGGCCACCACTTCTTGCATCAGCCAAACTTCATCGGGCCGCCAGTGCCGAACCACCTTTGATGTCACCACCAAAAGAGCCACCCAGCGCCCTTCCTGAAGGCAGGGAACATCGACCAAAGCCCGAATCGACACGGCACCGTAGTTATCGACCAAATGCGCTGTATGGGGGTGATTAGCGATATCTGAGATGACAACTGTTTGACCTGCGATAGAGAGAGCTTTAAGTTCTGGCGTCTTAAAGTCTGAGATTTTATAGGTGCCGACGACGCTGGCAAGGTCGGACTGGTGCCAGTCTTGCTCGACAATTGCCCGATCGGCTTCTAAATCGATTTCGTGCCATATGCAGCGATCGACCTTTAAATATTCTCCTAGACTTTTCATCGCTTCCCACAACATTTCTGCGGGGTTGCAGCCCAGGTGCAAGCGGACTTCCAACTCAGAGAGAAACTGCTCGTTGAGTTGGGCTTGTTTGCGATCGTGAATATCGGTATTCGTGCCGATCCACTCGACAATTTCGCCGCCTGCGCCCCGAACTGGCACGGCGCGGGACAAATGCCAGCGTTCCATTTGGTCTGCTGCCCGCCGCAGGCGCACCTCAAGTTGATAAACTTCTCCAGTGATTAGACATTCTTCCCAGCGGGCCCAAGATTCTGCCAAATCCGAGGGCGGCACTAGGGACTCCCAATTGTTTTGAGCGGCTTCCTCGTAAGACATTCCCAGATATTCCAACCATTTTTGTTGATTGGTAAAGCGAGTTTCCCCGGCGGAGTCTACGTTCCAAATCAGGTGGGGCAACGACTCAGCGAGGAAGCGGAAGCGGCGGTCGCTTTCTGCTAAGCTTTCTTCGGCTCGTTTGCGATCGTCAATATCTATGCCGATCCCGACCCATTGCACCACCTTTCCCCCCCTGTCTTTGACGGGCACAATTCGCGCTAGATGCCAGCGGTAAGTACCATCAAACCTGCGTACCCGACACTCAAATTCGTAGGCTTCCCCTGCTTCAATCCCCTTGGTGCGCGTGGCGACAACTACTGGCATATCATCAGGATGAAATAATTGCAGCACCGGTGCAGCCAGGGGCAATTCTGGCCTCATGCCCGTGTAGTTTTGCCAGTGTTGGTTGCAAAACTCTAACCTGCCGTCGGCGGTGTTGATCCACATTAATTGCGGGACGGCATCGGCGAGGGTGCGGTAGCGATTTTCGCTTTGGCGCAGTGCTTCTTCTATTTGCCGGCGCTCGGTTTTGTCCTGCATGATTTTCAGGAAACCTTGCACTTCGCCTCCTGCGTCGCGCAGGGGCATCACCAGTCCGCTGCCCCAAAAGCGGCTGCCGTCTTTGCGGACGTGCCAGCGCTCGTTTACTGCCTTTCCCTGAGTCAGCGCGAGGTGCATTTCTAGTTCCGGCTTTCCGGCTGCAGAGTCTTCTGGGGTGAAGATGATTCGTCCGTGCTGCCCTACGATTTCAGCTTCGGAATAGCCCAGCAATCTCTCTGCGCCTGCGTTCCAATTGGTAAGGTGTCCGCCGAGATCCTGGGTGAAGATGGCGTAGTCTTTGGCGCTGTCGAGAATAAACTGCAGGTGGGTTTCACGATCGCGCAGTGCTGCTTCTGCTTGTTTGCGCTTGGTAATGTCGGTTGTGAAGCCGACAACTTTGGTCAGTTCACCTTGCTGGTTGCGGATCAAACAGCCGCGTTCCCAAACATCGATCCAGCGCCCGTCTTCGTGCCGGACTCGGTACTCGTCTTCGTAGCGATCGACCGAGTTCCAGATTGATTCGGCCCCTGTCTGGATGCGCGCCAAATCGACGGGATGGAGGCGTTCTCTCCACCACTCTGGTGTTGCCTGTGCGTCCTCTGGGCGGACACCGACGAGGGAGGACAGTCCCTCGGAACGGTAAACTGAGTTCGATGCCAAATCCCACTCAAACACGATGCCGTCGATCGCCCTTGTAGCTAAATCAAAGCGGTTGTTGCTTTCTTGCAAGGCGAGTTCGGCCATTTTGCGATCGGTAATTTCCTGCACCACGACATGAATCCCGACAATCTCCCCGCCCGTGTCTTTGAGCGGCCACCCATTCTCAATCCAAGTGCGAACCACACCGGGTTGAGCCCTGGTTTCACCCGTGAGTTCAAAATTCCGCATCGGTTCTCCGGTTTCGAGAATGCGGTCCAACAAAGCTTCGGCTGCATCTGCCAAGTCCGGGATAATTTCGCGCACGGTGCGGCCGATGTGCGCTTCGACGGACAAGCCGTTGATTTCTGCTAACCGCTGGTTGATCCGGAGGAACCGCAAATCTTTGTCTAAAACTGCCAAACCCACGGGAGTTGTTTGGTAAAGCGACTCTATCTCTAGAAGTTGACGGCGCACGGTTTGCTCGCTCTCTTGCAGGGCGAGTTCGGCCATTTTGCGATCGGTAGCATCAAATAATACTCCGATAAACCGCACTGCTTCCCCTGCGGCGTCGTAGAGATAGCGCCCGAACGCGCTCAACCAGCGGATTTCTCCGTTGTCTGCCCGGACGATCCGGTATTCGGGGGAGTAGAGCGATCTCGTTTCCCGAGCTGTTTTGGCTGCTTCCATGACTTGATTTAAGTCGTCTGGATGCACGCAGTTTTTCCACACAGCCGCGCTTGCTTCGCCGCCCGGTACCGGTTCGCAGCCCAAAATGCTGAAATGGGTCGCCGACCAAATTACTCCATCTGTTCGCACGTCAAAATCCCAGGTTGCCATGCCTGAACCTTCGATGGCGACGCTCAAACGTTCTTCGCTTTGTTTCAAGGCAATTTCAGTTTGTTTGCGCTCGTTGATATCTGTCAGGGAACCTACGGCCCTCCGGGGATGGCCTGAGTCGTCCCAAATTACTTGCCCTCTGGCTAAAACCCATTTGTAGCGCCCGTCCCGACAGCGAACGCGGTACTCGCAGGAGTAATGTGAGGTTTCTCGATGCAAGTGCTGCTGCCAATTGCTTTGCATTATCTCCAAATCATCGGGATGAATGTAGCTCAAAAATTGGCTGAAGTCCTTGACTTCTTCGGGCCCGCGTTCCAAAATCTCTAAACAGCGATCGCTCAGGATCTGGCAATTTGTTTGCAGGTTGTGGTCCCAAACCCCGTCGTTGTTGCCCTGCAAGGCTAGCTGGGAGCGTTCTGCGCTTTCTCGCAAAGCTTCTTTGGTTTGATTGGCGCGCTCGATTTGTACGGCGGCAACGGCAAAGTCTGCTAGGGCGATCGCGATCCGCAAGTCTTCGGCATCGAACTGGCGATCGGAATCGTGAGATACAATCCATATTGCCCCTAGCGGTTGATTTTCTGCTTGCAGTGGCACGACTAACGCTTCGGCGTTCGGGAATTCTAGCTGCTTTAAGTCGGTGAAGTATTGTTCTGGAGCGAAGTAAAGTTGGGGAGTTTGGTGATCGATCGGGGTTCCCGACAAACGCAGTTTCCGGGGTGTGTTTTTATGTTCTGCTGCTTCCCACGCTCCCGCCAAGGCTTCCCAGCGAAATATTTGTTCGGAAGTTGCATTTTCTTCTAGCAAGCAGACTCCGACGCTTCCTGCGTCGCACAAATCTTTAGCGATCGCAACCAGTGTTTTGAGCAGCCTGTGGGGTGAGGTTGCCAATTGTCTAGCCAGCGTTTGCAGCGCTCGGTTTTCTGCTTTTTGAGCGTGCGAGCGAGGGATGCGCCGCGACAGTTCCTGGGCGATCGGAATGTCGGTTAAATTAGTTTCTGGGGTTTGCCAAGCTTCCATCAATTACTCGTCTCTTACGTCTTTCGGTCTGAGCTGGCGAGCGTATATCAGCGCCCTCTTAAAAGCCTTTGCTACAAATTATACCATCTAGCCAGAGACAGCATCAGTTATCTACTACCTATCTGGGGAATTGCTTTTTATTTTTCAGGCTATTTTATTGCTTTGGTTACCTTTACTCTTGTTGTCGCCGCCTTATGCACAATTTTATTCCAGAATCGCGCTTTTTTCCCTATCTAACTTGGACAGAAATTCAGTCTATGCTGGATAAGGAAAATACGGTGATAATTTTGCCGCTAGGCGCGATCGAACAGCACGGCCCCCATTTGCCTTTAATTGTAGATGCGGCAATTAGCGCGGCGGTGACAGGCAAAGCGCTGGAAAAGTTAGAGGCAAATATTCCCGCGTATGCTTTGCCGCCTTTGTACTATGGCAAGTCGAATGAACACTGCCATTTTCCCGGTACAATTATGCTCAGTGCTCAGACACTTTTAGCAGTAATCGGCGAAATTGCTGACAGTATTTATCAGGCTGGATTTCGGAAATTAGTGTTAATGAATGGTCACGGCGGACAGCCGCAGGTGATGGAAATTGCGGCGCGCGATATTCATCAAAAATATCAAGATTTTTCGGTTTTTCCGCTGTTTGTTTGGCGGGTTCCGAATGTAGCTGCTGAATTATTAACTGCGAAGGAGTTGGAGTTTGGGATTCACGCGGGTGATGCCGAAACGAGTTTGATGTTGGCAATTTTGCCGTCGCAGGTAAACATGGAACTGGCTGTTACAGAATATCCGAAAAATTTGCCGATCGACAGTTTGCTGAGTATGGAAGGAAATTTGCCTTTTGCTTGGCTGACGCGAGAGTTGACGGAAAGCGGTGTGTTGGGCGATGCGACGGTGGCGACGAAAGAAAAGGGAGCTCGTATTCTCGAATCTCTCTCGGACGGCTGGGCACAAGTTATCAAAGATGTTTACAAATTTCGACAGCCGGGAAGTAATTAAAAATTAAGAATTAAAAATCAAAATTTGTTCTAATCCGTGTCAAAATGAGTCTAAGAATTTTTTTGAGTTGGAAAACAGACGATGAGTGTAAATTCTAAATTGCAGCGCGCTTTTGAGCAAGGTCGCGCCCTGAAAATTATCAGCGGTTTAAATAATTTTGATGCCGCCAACGTTGCGGCTGTCGTCAAAGCAGCGGATCTCGGCGGTGCTTCTTTTGTCGATATTGCTGCCGATCGAGATTTGGTATTGATGGCAAAACAGTTGACAAACTTGCCAATTTGTGTATCCGCTGTGGAACCAGAAAAGTTTGTGCCTGCGGTAGAAGCTGGCGCTGATTTGATTGAAATTGGTAACTTTGATGCTTTCTACGCAGTAGGCCGCCGCTTTGAAGCTGAGGAAGTTTTGCAGTTGACTCGCGAAACTCGATCGCTATTTCCAAATATTACTCTTTCTGTGACAGTTCCCCACATTTTGGCACTCGACAAACAAGTGCAATTAGCAATTGAATTAGTCAAAGCTGGGGCTAATATCATCCAAACCGAAGGTGGCACCAGCGCTCAACCAATTCACGCCGGCACATTGGGATTAATTGAAAAAGCAGCGCCTACTTTGGCCGCAGCCTTTGAAATTTCCCGCGCCGTATCCGTCCCCGTACTCTGCGCTTCCGGTATCTCCAGCGTCACCGCACCCCTTGCTATTGGAGCCGGTGCTGCGGGTGTTGGTGTCGGTTCTGCTGTTAGCCAACTTAATAGCGAAGTGGCGATGATTGCGGCTGTTCGCAGTTTGGTTGAAGCTTTGGCTTTGGTTTCGCGATCGCACTTGCCAGCTTCCATTTAATTAAGGAGGAAGAAGGAAGAGGGAAGAAGGAAGAGGGAAGTTCGGCAACGGATTATGTAACGGATGTAACGGATGTCAGGAAGAAGGGAGAAGGAAGATTTTTCCCATCCCCCACTCTCCCCTTCTTTCCTTCTCCCACTCTTCCACTCTTGCCCTCTTCGCCTACCCCACTTTTCCACTTTTCCACTCTTCCTTAATAATTGAGAAACCACACGGCATAATCATCTAATAACTGATTGTTTCGGGAGATTACATCAACTGATTCTAACTCTGATAAAGGCAACATAAACTTTTGGCGATCGCCGACGCGCTGCACTTCCACAAATATGCCTTCTTCCTGAACAACCAAATCCTCCAACCGATTAATTGTAAATCTATCAGTATAAGAAGGTTGAGTTTTTTTGAGTCTTGCATATTCTTTTTGGCTGCCGGAACCCATTGTATATTCTTCTTCCCATTCAAACTCTTCTATGCCGGTAACGTGGCAGGGTAGTTGAATATTTTGCTTGATGTAATCTAGATATTTGACGGAATTTTGTAGGCTGAAATCAATATTTTTAGAACCCAAAATCTTGCTAATTTTAGTTTCAAATTGCTTGGTATTAAAGGGGATATTTTTCTCTAGATGCGCTAACATTTCTGGATCGAACCCCGCTCTCAATTCGGTAACTTCCGCCAGCAGGCGCTGGAAGTCGTTTAGCGGTTTCGGTCTTCTGCCTGCTACAATGGTTTCATCAAGCTGAACTGGAGGAAGTTCGGATTGTGAAGGAAGAGATTGGCTTTGATCGGGGCGATCGTCCACTTTAGACTTGTTAAGTTTAGACTTGTTAACTTTAGGCTGGTTAAGTTTAGGCTTGTTAAATTTAGGCATCGCTCGGTCTCGCTGGCTCGGTTTATCAATAAAGTATATCTTGACAGAAGTACATTCGTGTCTGATAGGAGGAAGCTATTATGCAACTACTGAAATCGCCTGATGAATCGCCAGTCTATCAAGGACAATTTGGCGAATTTACGATTACTCAAAACGATCGCACGGGAGTGTTGATTTACCGCGCTGGATTGGGGGTGGCGGCGCTGTGTTTTGCGCTCGGCACTACTCTGGTGCTGCAACAGGGCGACAACCCGATTGCAATCCAAGCTGTAACACCTATTTTTGCTTTTTTCTGGATAGCTTTAGGCGTCAGCTTAGCAACTATTCACATTTACATGATTGCGCTGCACCGAACACTACAGGTGTTTTGGGCGATCGGCGGCGCGGCAGCATTGTTTGTCGCCCTACAAAGCAGCCAACCTCTAGCTTTAGCAGTGTACGAACATCCCGCCACGTTGTGGGGAATTGGCTTTACTTTTGCAGCTTTAAATGGCATTTATTTTAAGGAAGCATTCTGCTTTAATCGCCTTGAAACTAAGTTTTTGACTCCGGGAGTTCCTCTCTTAATTTTAGGACATATTTTCGGCTTTTTGTCATCCGAAAATGAACAACTTTTGCTAGCAGTTTGGGCGGCTTTGTTTATCATCTTTGCTGTACGCAAGTTTTTTCAACCGATGCCGCAGGATATCGGGGATAAAAGCGTTTTTGAGTACCTGAAACACCAATAATTTGGGAATGGGGCATGGGGCATAGGGAATGGGGCATGGGGCCAAAGAGCAATTCGATCGCTCTCTCACTGTCCCACTATTTCCATTTTCCTGAAACCATTGGTATTGTGGCTTCTTCCTTCTTCACATCGATTTTCTTCCTTCAGCTATAATAATGAGAATTCGTTTAATCCGTCGTCGAGAAATCTGGGCAATTACTAGGGAAGGTTGGGTAATTGCAAGCGCGGGGTTGATAATTTTAATGCTTTTAATTCTCACAAATATCCATCCGTTTTTGGCGGTAAATGCGCCGATTAAAGCAGAGATATTGGTTGTCGAAGGCTGGTTGCCGGATTATGCGATCGAAAGTGCGATCGCTGAATTCAAAAAAGGTGAATACCGCCAATTAATTACCACAGGAGTTCCTTTAAGTAAAGGCTACTATCTGGCTGAATATAAAAATTATGCCGAACTGACGGCAGCGACTTGTATTGCGCTAGGATTTGATAAAAACAAATTAGTAGCAGTACCCGCCGCGAATGTTTTGAAACACCGCACGGCTGCTTCTGCGATCGCACTTCGGGATTGGCTGGCTGCTTCTGCCATAAAAGTTGAGTCAATTAATCTTTATTCTTTTGGTCCTCACGCCCGCAGAAGTTGGATTGTATTTAAAGAAGTGCTGAATCCTGAGATTAAAGTCGGGATTATAGCGGCGGAACCGCAAGATTACAATTCCCAAGAATGGTGGAAATCTAGCGAAGGTTTTAGGACGGTAATCGGAGAAATTATTGCTTATATTTATGCCCGTTTCGTAGATTGGAAAACCTAGCCAGTAATTGTCAACATCCCTTTTAATTCGAGCGTTATAGGGCTGAGGCGCCGCTTCGGTAACCCGCCTTCGCGGTTAGTAAAAAATATTTATATAGCAGTTGTAAATCTGTGGCAATAGAGGACAAAGTAGTGCCGTTTTCTACCATAATTTAACCAAAAATGATAGAATAATTCTCAGATAAGTGGAGGGCAACTCATTGGTAGAAGAACGCGCTTACTGGTTAGCATGGTCGCAAATTAACGGTATTGGGCCGATTTTGTTGCAGAGATTGCAGCAAAATTTCAATAGTTTGGCAGAAGCTTGGACGGCAAAATCAGTAGATTTAATGCGAATCGAAGGGTTTGGCAAGCAGATAATTGAAACTATTGTGCAAGAACGGACTCAACTCAATCCAGAAGAATTTATCGAAAAACATCTTATAAAAAATCCCTATTTTTGGACGCCCGCAGATCCGGATTATCCCCGCTTATTATTGGAAATTCCCAACCCGCCACCAGTGTTGTATTATCGCGGTTTAGTTGATGTAAAAGAGAATCACGGAATTACGCCGACGGTGGCAATGGTTGGCACTCGCAGCCCTTCGGAATACGGCAGAAGGTGGGCTCGCAAAATTAGTACGGCTTTGGCTAGCAACGGTTTTACTGTGGTTTCGGGATTGGCTGCAGGCATTGATACAGAGGCTCATACAGGCTGTTTGGAGGCGGGGGGAAGGACTTTCGCAGTGGTGGGGACGGGAGTAGATATTGTATATCCTAAACAAAATGAGAGGTTGTGCGATCGCATTTTGCAGCAGGGATTGGTAATTAGCGAATATCCCGCCGGCACTCAACCGAATAAAACTAATTTTCCGCGTCGAAATCGCATAATTGCTGGCTTAAGTCGCGCTACAATCGTGATAGAAGCTCCGCATAAATCGGGTGCTTTAATTACTGCTTATCAAGCAAATGATTTTTGTCGGGATGTCTATGTTTTGACTGGCAGATTGGATGATGAGCGTTCTTTTGGTTGTTTGGAGTTGCTGAGTAAAGGTGCTCATCCGATTCTGCCGAATAGCGATCGAATGTTAAGCGAAGACAGGTTGTTGGAAATGCTCGGAGCTATGCCAAAATTGGATAGAGCCGAGCAGTTGTCGCTATTTCCTCCAAATCCGACGGTTGAGAAGCAAGGGCCGCCGTTGGAGCCGGAATTGGCTAAGGTGTTAAGTGCGATCGAATCTGGGCCGATTTCTTTTGATACAATTGTAGAAGCAGCGGGATTAGAAGCGGGAAGAGTTTCTAGTATACTTTTGCAGTTGGAATTGTTGGGATTAGTTTCGCAGTTACCAGGAATGCGATATCAGCGATGCTGATTTGTAATTAATACGGTTTAGGCCATTGGTGTCAACTTAAGTCTAAAACCCTCTTTATCTCTCGTTTACTGCCGAGGCCAGAGCCCCCTAAATCCCCCTTAAGAAGGGGGACTTTGAGAAGATTCTTGTCCCCCCCTTTTTAAGGGGGGTTAGGGGGGATCAAGGCCTTGATAGTCAGCGGTTGAAACCGCATATATACAAACGAAGTCCGTCTCTAATACCAATTTCCTAAAGTTCTGCTACAGATATTGCCTCTAAAATGAATTGCCATCCCGTCAAAGAAGCAATGACTTC
>NZ_JAUBRO010000084.1:0-17827 GCF_036701945.1 Microcoleus sp. MON1_C1
TTCCCTTTCATTTATTATCAAACTTTCCTATTTTACCAGAGAAATCCATATTTACATCTCAAATGGAATTGCTATAGTTTCACAGGGAGGCCACAAATAATTTTTTCTCACGATATGCGGCAAAAGCAAGGCAGGCCTTGATGTCTGCCGAAGTTAATTCTGAAAAATCTTCCATAATTTCTGCTTCCGTCATGCCACCTGCGAGATACTCTAAGATGTCGTAGACGGCGATTCGCATTCCCCGAATACATGGTTTGCCACTGCGTTTTCCAGGTTCAATTGTGATGATGTCGTGGTAGTCCCTAAAGCAAGCAATAATTGGTACAAATATTTGTTTACATTCATAAAACTCAAGACTAAATTGTCTTCTATCAAAATAAACTCAAAAGCGATCGCTACTACCGACGGCAAATCTGGGGAAGCCAGCGACATACACCGTTTTGTAAAAGTGCAAAAGTTAACTGTCACCATTGCTCACTAGCCTAAATTTGTCATCGCCTTGAATGGTAAGATAACCGTCGTCGAATTGGACTACCACAAACTTGCTATTAACTGCGCGTTTTATAATGCCAATTTGTCCCGCGTATTTCCAATTTTCAATTAAGGAGATAACGTTCTGTCCTGTGTGAAACTGAGACTCTCCATATTGCTGTTTGCCGTGGCGATCCAAAATTCGTGCCTGGTGTGCTGAAGAAGCCGATTGCTTTAACTGCCGTAATTCCCCCACCGTAATCCCTAACTTCTGTGCATCCTCTCTCTCTTTTACCGTTGCGCGTCTTTGCGCGTTTTCCTGACTCTGACGCTCTTGTTCACGCCAATAGGAATGACACTTCTCTAGTGCTGCAATGGCTAGGTTATCTCCTTTTCCAGCCAAACGAGATAGAGCATCTTGAGCCGCATAACGTGTCTTAGGAATATTTCCCCTGGAGGATCGCTCTAGTGCTGCGATAGCTTCTGGGTCGCCCTGACCAATCTCACCTAATTTGGTCAAGATTTTAACACCAGTGCTATCATATTCACCCCAGTTATACCACCTGCGGAGTTCTTCTAATAGAGCCGCTACAGTTGTTGCTATTCCGGCACGAGCCAGAATTGAGTCATCTTCATTACCACCGTAACTCATGTTGGTTTTCTATTTTTGAATAAAAGGGATAAAAAGCAATCTTGGAATAAGGGCACTTTCAAGCCAGAACCCAATCAACCTACTATTAATAGTCATAAAATAACGCTTTTGGGATAAATTCCGCGAGCTAGTTGAGGACTACCTCAATTATACAATTCCAATGCACAGGGATTTGATGTAAAACGCTCTGCTTTTAGCTCCCCGACAACTTGGGCGAAATCGGGGAGCTGGGTATTCTGTTTTTTTAGGTGGGCTTAGTTAGTTTCACATTCTTGTCTGTCCAAAATTCAATCACCATTTGGGATTTTAGATTTGACCAGGCATTAGCAAAATTAGCTGTTTTGATAAGATCGATCGCACTTCATCCAATCCCATCTCCACATCCGCCAAAATATCTCCCACAGTTCTGGTATTGCAACCTTGCAAAAACTCAAATTCCGCACTTGACAAATTGATCAATTGGTAGTTGCAATCAAACACTTGTTGACTAGGCCAACCGTGCATACAACTACTCAACTCTGGAATTGCTGCCAAAAGTGCCTTATCGTCCGACCAATCAATTTTATTAACAGGCTTTTTGCCCAAAAAAAACTCGTAATGAGTGATTTCCGTATCTAACAATTCAATTAATCGATAAAGCTCTCTTTCCGTCAAACCCTGAGCTCTTTCTATCAATTCCGGCGCTTTCCCCAAAAGTCTTTCTAACTGCCAATATCCCGGATTTGAGAAACCAATAAATTCCAATCCCGAAGCGTCAATTAACTCGAACAAAGTCTCAATATTGTAGTCAATTTCCTGCGGGTGAACGTACATATCAGCAAAACATTCGTCCCGCCGATTTTCTCCTGCCCAACGCTGTTTTTCGTACTTGACAAGACGGTTGTTTTCTGGTAAGGAAGCAAAGATTTGACGGCCGACTTTCACACCATCGGGATAGTCACCTTTTTGCGGGCCTTGAAGAAGTCCGATCGCCCTTTGCATGAGTTGAATTTCCCAGCGTCCGAGCTCAGCATACACAAAAATGTGCATCAAACCGCCCTCTGCCAACTTCGCCGCCAGCGCTTGAATGCCCCGGATCGGATCGGGTAAGTGGTGCAGCACGCCCACGCAGTTAATCAAATCAAACTCGCCCTCTAACTCGGCGACATCGTACAGGCTGAGGTGGCGAAAATCAGCTTCGCGCGCTCCCGATCGCCGACAGCGTTCTTGTGCTACTTTCAAAGCACCTTCACTCAGGTCGATCGCCGTCACCGAAGCTTCAGGATTGAGGTGAATCAGATAATCGGTGCTCGAACCAGTGCCGCAGCCAGCATCTAAAATCCGAATATCCAGTTTTGGCGGCTTTTGCCCGGTGCAAAAATTGTAAGCATCAGGCCAACTCCAGCGCCAGTTGTACCCAGGGGGCGGTTCATCGGACAAAGGATCGGGCGGGAAAGGGAAAGTATCGTAAAGCCGCCGCACGGCAGCGCTGATATCAGGCGTAGTATCCATAGGTGAGGTAATAGTGCGTGGGTTTGGAAATTGGTTGTCAGTAGCTAGGGGGTAACAGCGCTAGGCCATGCACTTCTAATGCTTCGTTACTCGCAACAAAAGTGGCGCCTCCCTGGCGTTGGGAAGCCTCAAACAGAGGGATCGCGCGATCGACCAACCCATGACTGCCAAGCCCTGACAGCTCGTGCGTAATAAAACTTATCATTTTTTCTCATATACGCTCTCTTAAATCTATACAATAAATGTCGGCAGGCTTTTTAACAAACAAGGACTGTCAATAACCCACCGCTGAACTGTCTGGTAAAGCGGAGGCGTCTTTAAGCAGAAAGTTAAACGCCCAGAAAAAGGCCGAAGAAAATATTTGATTTTCTTTTCCCTTAATTGACGGCACTTGCTGCAATCGCCCAAAGGCAACTCTCCTGCCGAGTCTTTTTTTCCACGGGTATGCCGGCGGAGCGCAGCGGAGGGAGTACCCCGTGCCTGCCTTCGGATCGGACATTTCCCGGCAGGCAGAAAGATGAAACCAAAACATTTTAATCTAAGAAAGTAAGCGCGCCCGAACCTCGTGACGGGTAAAGGCAAAAAGTAAACAAAGCAAAAATACCTACTTTGCCCTGCATGAGAAGGCAAGGTTAGTCGGGTTAAATGCTGCAACTATTTAGATAGGGAGCGAAGGAGTCTAATGACTGTAAAGGCAAGTGGTGGAAGCTCGGTTGCGCGTCCGCAACTATATCAAACTGTACCGGTCGCAACAATTTCGCAAGCAGAACAGCAAGACCGCTTTCTACAGCGGGGCGAACTCAGCGAACTGGCAAGTTATTTCAGTTCAGGGGCTCTTCGGATCGATATCTCTGCGACGCTGACCCAAAACTCGGAACTGATAGTATCCCGCGCAGCCAACCGGATTTTTACGGGCGGTTCCCCGCTGGCATTTTTGGAAAGACCACAAGAACCTGCAATGGCTGTAGCAGGAGCGGCTCGCGGCGGCTCGGGGAATGTCTCTGAAGGCATGAAACTGGGAACTGTTACCTACGTTGAAGGTCGCGCAGGCGGCGGCAACGGCGGTGGCGGCGGTGGTTTCTTGGGGCTAGGAAATCTATTTTCTGGCAACGGTGGCGGCTACAGCGGTCCAATCCCAGCAGGATTTCAGCCGATCAATGTCTCGCGCTACGGCCCGGGCAACATGACCAAATCTCTGCGGGACTTGAGCTGGTTTTTGCGCTACATCACCTACGCGATCGTAGCTGGCGACCCGAACATTATTTCGGTGAACGTGCGCGGATTGCGGGAAATCATCGAAAATGCTTGCTCTTCCGCGGCCACAATTGTGGCAATGCAGGAAATGAAGGCAGCATCCTTGGGCTATTTCAAAAACAATGCAGAGGCCGCGGCGATCGTCGGACAGTATTTCGACGTAGCTATTACCGAATTCAAAGCTCCCACACCTTCAGACAAGGTGCGGCAGCGCGAAAGCAACGACCAGCAAGGACTGCAACTGCCCCAAATCTACTTCAACGCATCCGAGCGACGGTCGAAATTCGTCATGAAAACCGGCCTGTCTTCGGCTGAAAAGCTAGAAGTAATCAAAGCAGCTTACCGCCAAGTATTCGAGCGCGACATTAGCCGCGCATACAGCCAAAGCATTTCTGACTTGGAATCCAAGGTCAAAAATGGCGAAATCTCGATGAAAGAGTTTATTCGCCGCCTTGGCAAATCTCCTCTGTACCGTCAGCAATTCTACGAGCCGTTTGTCAACAGCCGCGCTGTAGAATTGGCCGCCCGTCACTTCCTAGGCCGCGGTTTGAGTTCGCGGGAGGAATTTAGCAAGTATTTTGCGATCGTCAGCAAAGGCGGCCTGCCAGCCCTTGTAGACGCGATGGTCTATTCCCAGGAGTATTCCGATTACTTCGGCGAAGAAACAGTGCCTTACCTGCGCGGTTTGGGCCAAGAAGCTCAGGAGTGTCGCAACTGGGGCCCGCAAATTGATTTGTTCAATTTCAGCGCTCCGTTCCGCAAGGTTCCTCAGTTCATCACCTTGTTTGCCGGCTACAACCAGCCTCTGCCAGACCAGCACGTTTACGGTGTTGGCAACGATCCGCTGGAAATTCAGTTCGGCGCGATTTTCCCGCAAGAAACTCGCAACCCCAAGAGCCGTCCCGCTCCCTTCGGCAAGGACACCCGCCGCATCCTGATCCGTCAAGGTGCGGGGATTGACAATCAGTTGAGCAATCCGGCGGCTCGCGGTGCTGCTCCTGGTTCTCTGGGCCCCAAGGTCTTTAAATTAGACCAGTTACCAGGCGGCTATGTGGCTTCCAAGAAAACTGCTCGCGGTGTCTCTAGCAGCTACAGCAACAGTTCCAGTGTCAAATTTACCGAAAGTTCCACCCAAGCGGTGATTCGGGCAGCTTACCTGCAAGTGTTTGGTCGCGACGTGTTCGACGGCCAGCGCCAAAAGGTAGCGGAAATTAAGCTGGAAAACGGCGAGATTCCGATGCGCGAGTTTATTCGGATGTTGGCGAAGTCTGACGTGTTCCGCAATATGTACTGGAGCAAGCTCTACGTTTGTAAGGCGATCGAGTACATTCACCGCCGACTCCTGGGACGCCCTACCTACGGCCGCCAGGAAATGAACGCTTACTTTGACATTTGTTCCAAGAAGGGTTTTTACGCGCTGGTCGATGCCATCCTCGACAGCACGGAGTACAACGAAGCTTTTGGGGAAGATACAGTTCCCTACGAGCGCTATGTGACTCCCGGTGGTTTGTCGATGCGGACGATGCGATCGGGTTCCGTCGCTGAGCAAAATGTCCAAGCTCAGACGCCAGAAACTCCTCGGTTTATCGAACTCGGCACTGCGCTCGATCGGGGCGATTTCGAGTTACAAAATAGCCTCGCTCAAGGTGTCAGCAAGCGGCGCGAACAAACTAAGGTGTTCAAGCTGACGAATACTTCGGACAAAGTAGCTTTGAAAACTTTAATTCAAGCTGCTTACCGTCAAATTTTTGAGCGCGACATCCACCCCTATGTTGTGAAGAATGAATTCACGGCACTGGAAAGCAAACTGGGCAACAATGAAATCAATCTCAAGGAGTTCATTGAGGCTTTGGGCTGCTCGTCCCTGTACATCAAACAGTTCTACGCACCTTATCCGAATACTAAGGTGATTGAGTTGGGAACCAAGCACTTCTTGGGCCGCGCTCCCCGCAATCAAGCGGAGATTCGGACCTACAACCAAATCTTGGCAAGTAAAGGGATTAAGGGCTTTATCAACGCAATGTTGAACAGCGTTGAATATGCGGAGGCGTTTGGCGAGGATACTGTTCCTTACCGTCGCTTTCCGACTCTCCCTGCTGCGAATTTCCCGAATACCGAAAGGCTGTACAATCAACTCACCAAGCAGAATGATGAGTTGGTGGTTCCAAGCTTTGAGCCAGTAGCTGCTACTGACAGAAGCTAGATGGATTTGAGGTTTTAGATGTTAAATTAGCAATAATTTAACATCTAAAATTAGTTGAAGGGCTGGCGTAATTGCCAGCCCTTTTTTATGACAGGTTTGTAGTTGCGCTGTCTTGATAAATTTTGAATTTTTAACCGCTGATGAATGCTGATGAAGAGGATATTATACCAGTTGTCATTAGGATGAGGTACAGGCTCAGAATGCCCAAAAGAAGAAGTTCCTCGTTTGGGGTGTACTTCATCCAATTGCCAACCGCTATAAGTTGAGATGAGAACTCAACCAATGCGTATCAACCAGCAGCCCCTAGAAATCTCTAGAAGCACTTGTACTATGAGGGTTCAGCTTGGTTTTCACGTGACCGCATTTAGCCAATTCGATTATTTGCTTTGATAATGTAGAGGCAACTTATTTATATAGAGGTTCCTTACTACGAAGGTTTGTCACCGTTAATCGGCTCGGCTAAATTCATTCTACATGGCATAAAGACATCTTGTAAATGTAAGTGATTGTTAGCAAATGTCAGAAAAAGTCTTACAGTTAATCAACCCTTTCTTCCCTTCAAAATCTAGTTACTTCCTTGGTCAGTCGTCAAACTCAGAGCAGTAATATTTAGGAGCCAGAGCGTTAAGCGCATCAACTTCAGCATTGCCTTGAGGTTGCAGCAAGTCGATCGACATTCCCGCACTCAGCGCATTACATATCCCGCGCGCACGTTCGATAGCGGCTTGGGGATTTCGCTGAACGCGAGACACGGCATCGGATGAGGCTGAATTGAGCCGTTTGCTCAAGGATCGTTGATAACTATTAAGAAACGCCTGGTCATTGGGATCTAAAGCGATCGGGAGGCCTCTGCCACTACTTCCACAAAGCTTACCTAAGTCGATCGTTCGACCATCACTCGTCTGTATATAGCAAACATAATCAACGGGTATTTGAGCGACTGAATCCCTAGATTGAGATAAATCAACGCCAAAGGCGATCGACACCATTACCAGAGTATAAAACACTCGTTTCGACTGGCGGACGTATTGCACGACTATTTAAACTCCCACAAACCGTTAAACTTTCAGAAGCTTATAGAGAACCCACACCGGATGTTGCCACAATCCGGCGTGATTCACCATCTTCTGCATAGTGCGAACATAAGAGCGTTTTACAGGCAAATAAAATGCTCGCACTATAAGGCAGTAATGTTATGCTCCTCGTTGAGAATTCCAAGGGCCCCAAATGGCAAACGTGATGCCTGGGGTTTGGATATTAACGAACATAGTTCGACCATCCGGCGAGAAGCAGGCTCCCGCAAACTCGCTATCGTTGATAGCATTTTTTGCCAGACGATACAGTTCCCCGTTGGGAGTTACGCCCACCACGAACTGCTCATCATTGCCATCTTCGCAAATAATCAGATCGCCATGAGGTGCCACAACAATGTTGTCAGGACCGTCGAGTTCGTCAGCCGATTTAGCCTCAACAAAAAGTTCGATCGTATCTCGATCGGGAAGATACCGCCAAACCTGACCAAATCCGTTCGGTCTGCCATTAGCATCAACAGAGCCACCGTTCGTACAACAGAAATAAACTTCACGATTGCCGTACCAGATGCCTTCCCCACGAGCAAACTGGGCAGCACCCTTACCGAAACCTTCGACCCGTACCGTATCCGTAGCAGGGTTAGGATTGTCAATTGTCACCCATTCCACCGGCATCGGTTGGCCCTTGGGAAAGCCTGCAAAAGTTTTTGCCTGAGGCATATTCTTAATCTTCAGCGCTTGCAGAGTGCCCCCTGCGCTTAAATTGTTCCGTTGAAATGGGATAAAACGATACAAAAGGCTATCTCTTTGGTCTTCAGTCTCGTAGACAATTCCGGTTTTGGGGTCGATCGCCACCGCTTCATGGTTAAACCGCCCCATCGCAACTAAAGGTACGGGATTCACAGGAGCCGTTGCCTGAGCCGGAACTTCAAAGTTGTAGCCGTGAGATTTCGAGACATTTGTCGCATTGCCCGGTTTATTAGTCGCCGGAGTCGAGACATTTTCCTCGCAAGTAATCCAAGAACCCCAGGGAGTCGGACCGCCCGCACAATTTCGATAGGTGCCACTAAGTGAAGTGTAGTGGTTGACGAGCTGACGATTGGGGCCAACCTGTAGTGTGGTTGTTCCGCCTTTGCAAAGAGGATCGTAAGGATTTGGGCCCACAACTTGTGTTGTAGAATTCGGGCTCAGTTCGTGATTGCGAACCAGAATCACCGTGTTTTGGGGACCTGGGAAAGCCGCCATGCCATCGTGACCACCGGGAACAGGGGAACCGTCGCTCATCATTTCGCCGGTTCGTGAAAAAGCCCGATACTGAAACCCACGGGGTAAATCTAACAATCCATTCGGATCGGGTACGAGGGGCCCATACCCTCCCCCAAATACTGATTGACCATTCGCCTTTCTGGCATAAAGCGCTTCTAGAGGAGACATCATCAAAGTGCCAGCAGCACTCGCTCCTGCCAAGGTAAAAAACTTTCGTCGTGAGAGTTGCATCAGCTTTTCCGGTGAATTAAACAAAGCATACTAAACTTGCATCAAGGCTAAGATAAGGTTGGTTTAACTTCTCATTAAGGTTGTTTCATAGTTGTTCAATGTCAATCCCAGTGGCTCGGAATTGCGCTGCTAACCGGGCTGTTCGCTGCTCTATATTTTCAGCCTGTTGACGTTTTTATTCAGTAGGAATTTGCAGGCTTGACATTACCTTAATCGGCTTTGTTCAAGAGATTCTTATAAAAAACTCTCTCTGCCTTAATATTTTAAAAGTTAAAATAAGTCACTAAAAATTATGAATTTTGTGTTGAGCTAGCTATTTCTTCGTTGACATTATATATCTTTTTTAACAGCTTCTATTTGTAAAAATCTACCCAGAAAATCGGTTTAAACTTCTACACAACTGGACTGAGTTCAAGGATTTATAGGAAAATGACCCATTGAAATAGCGGTTTGCAATTGGATAAAGTACACCCCAAACGAGGAGCTTATTATTTTCTGTTTTTTTTACCCAAGCAAACTGCACACAAGTAGTCGGGAAGAACGCTAAAGCCAAATCCCGATGCAAGGGTTTGTCTAATTGCTCTTAAATTGGGTACGAGCCGTTTTGGATGAACGTCAATTATTCGGCGAAATACAACTCGCCAAAAGTGGTGGGCGACAGGTGGCGCGAGTGGAACATACTCTCAATCCTGCACAAATTGACCCCGCAGAACATGGCGCTATTTTCTACGCTGGGGGACACGGTACAATGTGGGATTTTGCTGATAACCAGGAACTTGCTGGGATTGGTGCTATTTATGAAGCAGAGGGCATTGTTGGTGCTGTCTGTCACGGGCTGGCGGCGTTAGTTAATCTTAATTTTCAAGTTGGCGTTGTGGCCAGCGAGAGGCTCGTCACAGGCCAAAATCCCGCTTCGGCTGCAGGTGTCGCTCACCAAATGGTAGAATCGATCAAAAATAAGTAGATCCCAAAAAATATCGCACCGAGAAACCCGGTTTCTTACACAACACCTTCGCGCCTAAGTCAAAATGCTCTAAGAAAGTAGGTTGGGTTGAGGCACTCGTACCCAAAATTTTAGATTTTACATTTTTGCTCCCATCTAAAATAGCCAATCTAAAATCTTTTGTTGGTTTCGCTCCACTAGGGTTCAACCTACAAGGTATTATTTAAAAAACCTGGTTTATGGATACCTGATTTCTACCTGTTTTTTATTCGGTTAACCGTACTTCAATAATCACTTTATTGGAGAACCTTACTGTCATTTTTTCGTCTGTGCTGTCAATGAAGTCGCGTTCGCTATACGAGGATAAATTACTGATTTATGGGATATTTTAGTGGGTTTTATTTATTTCCAGTATCCAAAAAAAGTATAATTTTGGAGTGCTGATTTAGGCAGGTATCAAGATATTGATTGCTCCGTAAAACAGCGAAATCAACTGAGAAGTTGTGCTGATTATTACCATAGCGAAACGAATAAGCTATTAGGGCATAATGTTGTGAAAGATGGAACAGGGTATGGAACTAAATTTACAGAAATTTTATAGCGCCTGCAATCCCAGCTACACCCTGGCAGTAGCAAATCAAAAAGACCGACAATACTATATCGATTTCTCTTCAGTGCGGGGCGGCACAATCGTCGAACAATTGGAGCGCACCATCAGCCGTCTGTCCCCCGATGCACCTACCTGTCAATTATTCACCGGTCACATCGGCTCTGGTAAATCAACTGAATTGCTGCGGCTGCAAGCTCAATTGCAGCAACAAGGATTTCATGTTGTTTACTTTGAGTCGAGTAAAGACTTAGACATGGCAGATGTAGATATCACTGACATTTTGTTGAGCGTTGCTCGTCAGGTGAGCGAAAGCATCGAGAAAATGAAAATCAAGCTGCAACCGACGGGTTTTAAAGCTTTGCTCAAAGGGGTTGCTGATGTTTTTCAAACTCAAATAGACTTGAGGGCTGAAGCTAATGTCCCTGGTTTTGGGGAAATAAATGCCAGCACGGAGGGAGAGTTTTCTCTGGCGCTGGGAATTGGCAAAATTACTGCTAAGGCGAAAGATGCTCCGAATCTGCGATCGGAGTTGAGGCAATATTTGGAGCCGCGAACTAACGTAATTTTAGATGCGCTGAATAAGGAGTTGCTGGAGCCGGCTAATCAAGAACTCAAACGCCAAGGGAAACAAGGACTTGTAGTAATTATCGACAATCTCGATCGCATACACCTGTGCGCGAAACCGACGGGGCGGCTTCAGCCGGAATACCTGTTTGTCGATCGCGGCGAACAGTTGGCAAGACTAAATTGTCACGTCGTGTATACAATTCCTTTGGTGCTGATTTTCTCTAACGATTTGGGCCAGTTGACCAATCGATTTGGGGTAGATCCGAAGGTTTTGCCGATGGTGCCGGTGCAGTTTAGCGACGGTTCTGAGTGCTCTGAGGGTCTGGAATTGCTGCGTCAGATGGTTCTGGCGCGTGCTTTTCCCACAGTGCAGCCTTCGCAGCGCTATGCTTTGGTGGGCAAAGTTTTCGACTCTGCGGAAACTCTCGATCGCCTGTGTCGAGTCAGCGGCGGTCATGTCCGCAATTTGCTGCAACTGCTGTATAGCTGTCTGCAGAAACAAGACCCTCCTCTGTCGCGGGAAACTTTGGAAAATGTGATCGTCCAGCGGCGCCACCAGCTTACTTTGGCGATCGAACCCGATGAGTGGAAATTGCTGCGCCAAGTATCCGCTACCAAAACTGTGAGTGGGGAAACTAAATACCAAATCTTGCTGCGTAGTCTCTGGGTGTTTGAATACCGTTACGGCGAGGATTACTGGTTTGATGTCAATCCGATTTTGGCTGACGCCAAAGAGTTTCGGGAAACAGTTAACAGTTGACAGTTGACAGTTAACAGTTGACAGTTGATAGTCAATCGGCGATTGAAATCGCTTAAGAGTCAAACGAAGTCCGAGCAGAGGGGGACTAAAGAATAAGGGCGGTATTCTAGCAGGATCTGGTATGAAAACTCACAACAGTCAACCGTTAACAGTCAACAGTCAACAGTCAACTAACAAAAATGATTAAAGGCACTACTAAACTGTTGGGAGTAATTGGTCATCCCGTCGAACATTCTCTGTCGCCGGCGATGCACAATGCTGCTATTTCCCACTTGGGAGTCGATTTTGTTTACTTGCCCTTTCCGGTAAAACCAGGGGATTTAAAAGCTGCTATTGCAGGATTTGCGGCGATCGGCGTTCGGGGATTTAGCATCACGATTCCGCACAAACAAGCCATCTTACCGCTGCTGTCGGAAGTTTCCCCGATCGCCCGAGCGATCGGCGCAGTCAATACCGTATACCTGACTGACAAAGGTTGGTGCGGCACAAATACTGACGTTGAAGGCTTTCTCGTGCCGCTGCAAACCCCCCCAACCCCCCCTTACCAAGGGGGGGCTAAAGACGCGACCTCTCCCTTAGAAAGGGGCAATACGGCTGTCGAATCTGATTCGCCTCCTTACGAAACACGGGCTGTTGAATCCTGTCCCCCCCCTTACCAAGGGGGGGCTGTTGAATCCTGTCCCCCCCCTTACCAAGGGGGGGCTAGGGGGGGTTCCGATTGGAGTCAGAAAGTAGCGGTAATTTTGGGGAATGGCGGGGCGGCGAGAGCTGTTGTGGCTGGATGCGCTCAATTGGGATGTGCAGAGATTCACGTTGTCGGCCGCAACGAACAAAATTTAGCGGAATTTCAGCAGAGTTGGGTCAATTCTCCGAGGCCCGTGCAGAATTTGCAGGTTCATACTTGGGAGAATTTGTCAATGTTAATCTCGCAGGCAGATTTGCTGGTGAACACGACGCCTGTGGGGATGTATCCGCAGGGGGAAAAGTCGCCGGTTGCGGAGGGTGCGCTCGATCGAATTTCAGCAGGTGCGATCGTCTATGATTTAATTTACACCCCTAATCCTACCCAGTTTCTCAAAGATGCACAGCTTCGGGGAGCGCGAGCTATTGACGGACTCGAAATGCTAGTTCAACAAGGAGCAGCCGCCTTAAAAATTTGGCTGGATAAAGAATCCGTCCCAGTTGATGTGATGCGCCAAGCCTTGCGACAGCATTTAGGTCTAGACTAATGCCATTTCTTCAAAAAGTAGCTGTAGTTTTCAGAATTCCTATAAGTAGGAATTAGAGGCTGAATTCGCGCTAAGCTGAGAATTAAAATATACTTGCCCCGCCATTTATGAAATTTCGAGCTATCAGCCTTTTTTTTGCTACTTGCCTAATCGGAATTTTTAGTTTGGTATTCACTCCACCTGCTTGGGCTCTGACGCAGATTAAACTTTCCGACCTTTCTTATCGCGAATGTCCTGCCGAAATGGGAGAAGGAACCGTCACCAGCGGCAGTTCTATGGAAGCTACCTGCTTTTTGATTACTGGAAAAGCTGAAAATAGCACCGGCAAACCAGTTGTCAATGCCGATATTTTCGGCCGCATTTATGATGCCGACGACAATCCGGTGATGCAAAATCGCACTCGCTTGGGTTCTATAGAAGAAGTTCCTCCCGGAGTTAGCGATTTTCAGCTCAGAATTTCCGTTGCCGCCAATCAACGAACACCTTTGAAGCTCAAGCAATTTAAAGCTACAGGTTTTACTGGCGTGGTTCGCCGCTAACAAAAGTCTTTGAGATTTTAGATTGCTGAGAAAGAGATTTTGGGTTGGCTGCCCGTGAAACGGATCGGCAGTTTTAGATTCGAGATTTTCGATTTGAGATTGTTGAGTGGCTGGCAATTTCTCATTTCTCATTTATGAGTAACTCCCCAGCTTTTCAACCGGGGAGTTCATGTCAAAATCTCAAATCTCAAATTTAGTTGCCTGCTGCTAGGTCGGCAAAACAATTTAGGGTAGATGCTTAAAAACTTAAGCTTTTCCAACTACAATAATGATGTTTGCAAGTTGTTCAAAAGAGCGATCAAGATTTGCGAGCCGTACTGAAGTACAAAAAATGCAATCAGTGCCGAAAAGTCAATCCCTCCCAAGGGGGGGATAATCGATCGGAATAGATTTAGGTAAGGATCTGTTAACTGACTCAAAATCGAAAACGGGGGGTCGTACCAATTGATATTGGGGAACCAGCTTAACAGCACCCGAAAAATCATCAGGACTAGATAGATTTGCAGGAATGTCGCTAGCGTGGTTGCCAAAAGGCCTATTGAAGAACTCATAAATTTTGCTTGTAGTTTGAGTAAAGTTTACAGACACTTTAACTGTGAGTTTAGCATAGCTGGGGGAGTGACAGAGGAGGGAGAGGGGGGAGAGGGGGAGCATCAAGCTTTTTACGGGCGGGCAGGATATGATACCCACCCCACAATAAAATTCACTCTTTGTGGAACAGGCCCAAAAGCCAGTTCTGGAGAATGGCGCAAGATGTTAGTAGCCCCCATGGAGCTGCCAGACTAATCTAAAATTTTAAATGGATTCAGGAGTCTGGGGCGATCGATCCCTCGTTACCCGGCGTCGGCGCGTTGCCGTTTACGTCGCCGAGTTGCAGCCGCACGTCATCTATTGCCTGATTTAGCTGGGCAATTTTATCTTCTAAACTCAGCCTTGCTACTTCCATCCCGTCGGCTTCGAGTTGGCTGGCTTTCCTCTGGCGGATTTTTCTGGTTTTTGCGTCTGAAGGTTCACTCAGCAAAGCTTCAGCAGCGCGCCGCGACAGCACTGTGCCCAAAACTGCACCCACCAAGCCGCCAAGGGCAGCTCCGGCAATAAATCCCCCTGTAAAACCCTCTCGATTACTCATAGCTCAACTCAACTGCGCGATATTTCCTTAATTTGTTTATTTTGACACTCTCCCGGTGAGAAACCGGGAGATTGTTAGTTGTCAGGTAGGCGTTGCACAATTTGAAAAGGATGCTTGTGGGGTGTCCCGCCTGCTGTGAAAATACACGCCTTCGGGTTCATGGGCCCATCCCACAAAACAATCAAAATCATCCCGCAATTATGCAACACCGTCAGGTAAGGCGAGAATTCCGACTTCAGAGTTAAAGCGGATCATTTCCAAAGATCGATGGCCATAAAGATCTTCAATGTGTTCCAAGCAGCACTCGATCGCGAAATCGTTTAATTGGGCCGGTTCAACGCCGTACATCTCCTGAAACACCTCTGAGTCTACCCGACAAAAGCGCGGTCGATCGCCATAAATTCCGCATTCTCGGGTCGCTTTGTCAAAATTGATACACCAGCCGTCATCTCCGACTAAGCTCAAATAGAGCGATAATTCGTCTTCAGATAAATACTCGTCTAAGTCGGGGCGCTCTGTTGGGTCGAGGTAACAACAAGCACCGCACTGCTTTACGCAACGCCAAGTAGCCATAGTTTGATTTTAGATTTTAGATTTTAGATTTTAGATTTTAGATTCGGAGCATAATCGGGAAAATGCCAAACTTTAGGAGATTGGGGCTCTTCAAGTATATCAATTGCCAGCGCCGGAGGCGGATCTCCTCTAGGGGCATTCGATTTTAGATTTGAGGTTTTAGATTCCGCTCACTTTCGGGGAAGGGGCATCAAGTCCCTGGTTTGGTGTCACTGAGAGGTCGATCGTAGTTTACATTTTGTTGAATTTTGTAAAGTTCCTTAAAAAATAGGGACGATCGCCCGGTAAAATCAGAAGCGGATTTTCTAATTCAACAATCTAGACTTAATCACTACAGTCAGGAGGACACATGGACTTTATAACCAATCTTTTCAGTGGTATGGCAGGTGTAGACTACCAACTCATTGTTCAGGTAGCTTTACTCGCAGCCGTCGTGCTTTCGGGCCCGATCGTGATTTTTCTGTTGGCAGCTAAAGGCGGCGACCTGTAATAATAGCACGCTCCGGGGCGATCGAGAGTTTGGAGTTTTGAGTTTTAAATTATCCAAATTTCACAACGCTCGATCGCCAATTTTCCATGATGCACGAAATTTTTTATTAAATACCGAGTTATCAAATACCCAGGGCGTGTTTAGCAGTTTGAATCAAATTCTCAAAAAAAGGTAGAGATACATCGACTTCTCTAGCATCTTTGCGGGAGTTACCTAACAAACCGATGTTTTGTCCGGGTGAAACAGCCAAAACTTGTCCTTGAGAGTTGCGAATTCTCAATTCCTCGATCGAGCCTGCAGGAGACAGACTGCAAGAATAAGTGCGATCGCAGTAATCAAACTCAACTTTTCCCAACCTCGGTGGCCTGGAAGTAGCAGCATTTGCCGGTAGCCGAACACCCAACAATTCTAACTCCACCGATGTCTTGCCATTAAAACTATTTTCCCGCAATCGGTAAGCAATATCAACCCGCCGAGGCAAAGGAAAATATTCGCCCCAACGCCAAGCAATCGCCTTCACACTAGCCGCTACTTTTCCATCTTGAGTTGCAGTTAGTTTAACGTGACCTCCTTTACCAACAATTTTCTGTTCAGTTATGCAAACATTAGGCGTCCAAAATACAGGAGCCTTATTTTCAATTCCGCAAGGTTCCAGAGCATCAATTTGTCGGTAAAGGTCGAGATTAATCTCAGCCAAATCTGCTCGCACGTCAACTGAAACCAGCGGTTTTAGGTGTTCCGGCTGCAAGCATTGATTGGCAAAAATTGACAGTTGATTGCGGAATTGTTCGAGATTCTGGGCCGGCATCGAAAAACCGCCAGCCGCTTTGTGTCCGCCAAATTTAGTTAATAAATCCGCGCAAAAATTCAGCCCGTCAAATACATTAAACTCAGGAATTCCCCTCGCCGAACCCCGGACAATTTTATGGGCGACCGTCCCTACAGCCTCGTTTTCGCCAGCCTCATCCTCAAAAGTACCGATAAACACAGGTACGCCGTAGCGTTCCACCAACCGAGAAGCTACAATCCCGATCACCCCGTGGTGCCAACCCGGTTGCACGACAACTAAAACTCGTTCTTGCTGCAAGTCTATAGCCCTTTCCTCGCACCAAGCAATTGCTTCCTGCTCAATTTCCTGGCACAACTCCTGCCTGCGCTGATTGATTTGTTCGCACTGCATCGCGTTTTTCAGAGCCAATTCGCGATCGTCCGTAGTCAGCAACTCTATCACAATTTGAGGGTCAGCCAGCCGCCCCACAGCATTAATCCGGGGACCAAGCCTAAAACCAATATCTTCAGGCTTTAACGTATTGCTAGCTTGGCTTTTTGAATTCAGAAGAGGTAAACTTTCCGTACTTCCCGCCTGCACTCCAGCCACCTGAATCAAAGCCTGAATACCCGCCAATTGCGAGTGAGGCAACAGCCGCAAACCCCGCTTCACCCAGCGCCGATTCACTCCAGTCAAAGGCGCTAAATCGGCAATAGTTCCCAACGTAAATAACTCCAGCAGCGGATTCACCAACCCGCCAACTTTTTGCATATCCTGAGCCAAAGTAATAGCCAAAATATAAGCAACGCCTACGCCAGCCAAACCGCGATATGGTGAAGATTCCGCGATTAATTTCGGGTTGAGAATAGCATCAGCCGGCGGCAGTTTTGGTGGCAAATCGTGGTGGTCTGTAATAATAACTTTGACACCGAGTTCTCGCGCTCTGGCAACCGGGCCGTAAGCTGCAATTCCGTTGTCAACCGTGAGAATGACAGCGACACCTTCGGAGTGAAATTCTTCTACAATGCGATCGTTAATCCCATAACCTTCTCGCATCCGGCTGGGAATAGCATAATCCACATTCGCCCCCAGAGCCCTGAGAGCTCGCAGCAACAAAGCGGTGCTTGTCATCCCGTCAGCATCGTAGTCGCCGCAAATCGCAATTTTTTTTCCTCCCGAAATCGCTTCCCGCAACAATTTGACACTCGCAGCCAAATCGGGAAACTCATCGGTTGGCGCGGGCAAAACCAGAGATTCCGGTTCGATAAACCCTTGCACTTCTTTCAGAGAATCGATGCCCCGGTTAATCAGTACCTGTGCCAGCAAGGGCGACAAACCGATTTCGGCGGCAAATTGTTCGGCTTGCTGTGTTTGAGGCGAATAAATTTGCCACCGTTGGTTTGGCAATCGGTGAAAATGCGGGGGTAGAGATGTCGGTAGCTCTTGCACGGAAGCTGAGGTTTAAATATACATAGTTAATCTTACCTAATTAAGTGCATCAGTCAATCAATTTTAGATTTGAGATTTTAGGTTTTAGATTTTAGATTGGAGTTTAGACTAAGCAGGTCAAAAAGTGCGCTCGCTGTTAGACTAGCGAACAGTTATCAAGAACGGCAATG